>NZ_JARZAH010000036.1:0-81760 GCF_029892145.1 Kitasatospora sp. GP30 | reverse complement strand
GGCGCGGGTGTGCCGTCCGCCCCCCCCCCCACCCCCGCCGGGCGCGCCTCCCCCCTGTGGCTGGGGGGGGCGGCCGCCCCCCGCGCGGGGGGGGGGGGGGCGGGCCCCCCCCCCCCCGCTTCGAGGTCGGCACGCGCACGGTGCAACGCGACCTCCAGGCGCTGATGGAGGCCGGTGTCCCGGTGCGCGCCACGCCCGGGCGAGGCGGGGGCTGGTCGATCGACCCGGCGATGACCCTCCCCCCGATCCGCTTCACCCCAGATGAAGCCTCGGCGCTGGTCGCCGCGCTCGCCATGGCCGACACCTCGGCTCCGTACGCAGGAGCGGCCCGCACGGCATCTCAGAAGATCGCGGCCTCGATGACCGGTCCCGCCTCGCAGGCGGCCCAGGAGCTTGCGGCACGGATCGTCGCGCTGCCGGCTCGGACCGCTGAGTCGGTCCGAGCCGCGGTGGAGCAGGCCCTCACCGACGGCACGGTGCTGCGCCTGTCCTACGCCGACGCGGCAGGCCGGGAGAGCGACCGCATGGTGGAACCGGCCGGACTGCTCACCGCCGACGGCAAGTGGTACCTCATCGCCTGGTGCCGCACCCGGCGGGCCGGCCGGGGCTTCCGGCTGGACCGCATCACGGCGGCGACCCCGACCGGCGAGCAGGCGCAGGCCCATGACCTGACCGGCCTGCTGCTCGGCTCGGCCGCCGCCGGCGCGGTGCGGCCCGCCGCGCTGGCTTCCCTCACCGCGCCCTCTTGAGTACCCGAATACCTCACCGCGCCCTCTTGAGTACCCGAATAATTGAGTTGGCCGGGAAGCCGACGGTTGCTAACGTACTGAGCACCGTGGCAGGACGCTAGGAGGTGAGACCCGTGAACGCTGTATCGAGGCGGGTGCTCCCTCCTTTCTTCACGGTGTGCGACTGACCTAGGTGTCGTCGGGAGCGCCTCTGCAACCAGGCACTCCTGAGAGGACGACAGCCATGAACTCTGTGATGATCACCCGGGTCGGCGAGACCCAGTGGCAGGCCGTGACCGGCAATCTGATCGTCGGCCACGGCGATGTCTCGCAGCGGCCCGACGGGCGGCTCTTCGTCAGCATCGACGTGTGGCAGGACGAAGTCTTCGACCAGTTCGCCGCCGCGATGCTGGCGGACCTGACGAACCCCCTCCACACCCTGGTCGGCGAGACCGATCTTGACCTCAAGTCCCGCTGGGAGCAGGCCGGTTTCACCGCCGGACGCCGCGAGTGGGAGTACGTCCTGCCGACCGGCCCGAGCGAAACCGTGGTCGACGCGGTGCGGTCGGCGGCGGGTGTGACCTCGCCGGCGGGTGTGACGGTCCTGCCCGCCGGAGAGGCGGACGAAAGCCTGCTGCGTGCCCTGGACCGCGCGATTCGCGAGGAGGTCGAGGCCACCGTCGGCTGGCAGACCATGCCGGCCGAGGTGCTGCCCCGCCCGGCCGGGGCGACGGTGCTGGATCCGTCGAAGTACACGGTGGCGGTGCGGAACGGCCGGTACGTGGGGCTGGTCCGCGTGGTGCCGGTCCGCCGCCGCGCGCGGATCGGCCTGATCGCGGTGCGGGCCGACCAGCACCGCCAGGGCGTCGGGCGGGCGCTGCTGGCCCACGCGCTGGGCTCGCTGCACCGCGCCGGGATCGACTCGGCCTGGGCCGAGGTGGACGAGTCCAACACCGCCGCGATCGCGCTGTTCGAGGGCCTCGGCGCCCGTCGGACCGGCAGCACCATTGAGCTGGTGCGTCGCTGACGCCACGCCGGCTCATCGATCCGACATCAGCTCACCCACCACTCACCCGATAGCTCAGCGATTCGAGAGACGAGAGACTTTGCCAAGAACATCGAAGGGCCTGGAAGTCGAGGGCAGCGTGGTCGAGTGCCTGCGCAACGCCACTTTCAAGGTGGAGCTCCAGAACGGGCACCAGGTGCTCGCGCACATCAGCGGGAAGATCCGCAAGAACTACATCAAGATCCTGCCGTTCGACCGGGTGCTCGTGGAGCTCAGCCCGTATGACCTGACCCGCGGCCGGATCCTGTACCGCTACCGGACCTGACCAGCGGCAAGCGTGCGCCCGGCCGCCCGGGCGCACGCTTCCCCGGTCGGCAGGCACCAAGTTGATCTCCTACCAGGTCGACTGGCCCGAGGCCCTGCCGAGCCGACCCCGGCGTTGGTGCATGAAACGGGCGAACCGAGGAATGATCACCCAGGCGAGTCTGCCGTGGGCATGACGATCACTTGGGAGCGCGGAATGACGACGGTGGCGGAGTTCCTGGCCCTGTCCTCCACTCTGACCGGCTTCAGCCCGGCGGAGCTGCGCGGGACGGGCATGGTCGGCGCCTACCAGGCGCTGGTGGTCCAGCAGGCGGGCGCGGAGCCCCTCGACCGGCTCACGGCCACCGTGGCCAGAGGCGGCATCGGCCCCTCGGCGTTCGGTGACGGGCCGGAACGGGAACTGGCCCAGGCGATAGCCCAGTTGTGGTACCTCGGCACCTGGCCGGGGCTCGGCGGCAGCACGGCCCCGGAGCAGGACGCGGCGTTCGTGGTCTCCGCGCGCGCCTACGCCGAGGGCCTGGTCTGGCGGACGTTCGGCGGGCACGCCCCGAGCACCGCCGCACCGGGGCACGGCAGTTGGTCGCACCCGCCGGCGGACCCGGCGTGACCGCGCCCGGGGGCCGCCGCTGGGACGTGATCGTGGTCGGCGCCGGTTTCGCCGGCAGCCTGGTCGCCAAGGTGCTCGGCGACCGCGGCTGGCGCGTCCTGGTGCTGGAGGCCGGAGCGGGCGCAACGGACGCCGGACCCGACCGCGCCCTGGAGGCGTACCGGACGGCGTTGGTCAAGTCGCCGAACTCGCCCTACCCGACGAGCCCTTCCGCCCCCTCACCGGACGTCCCCGACCTCACCGGCCGCCCGGACGGCGGATACCGGGCGCACGGGTACCTGGTACAGCGCGGCCCGCGGCCGTACGCCAGCGGCTATCTGCGGGCCAACGGCGGTACGGGGCTTGCCTGGACGGGCCTGGCACCGCGCATGCACCCCGAGGACTTCCGGGCGGGCGACTTCGGGCACGGGCGCAACTGGCCGATCGGATACCAGGATCTGGAACCGTACTACCGGGCGGCCGAGCACGAACTCGGAGTTGCCGCCGACGCCGACGAGCAGCGCGAGGCCGTCGGCCTGCCGTTCCCGGACGGCTACCGGTTCCCGATGCGGGCGATCCCGCGCAGCCATCTCGACCACGTCATGGCCGAGGCGCTGGACGGCCGGTCCGTGCGCGACCACGAGGCGCGGGTGCGGCTCCGGGTCACCACAACGCCTCATGCCCGCAATGGTGTTCCCGATCCCGGACACGACGGCGGCGCCGGCTACCGACCCGACGGCGGCCGGTGCGTCGGGCACGCCAGTTGCGTGCCCATCTGCCCGTCGGGCGCGAAGTACACCCCGCTGCGGACCCAGGCCCGCTGGGCACCATCCGTCACCTTGGTCACCGACGCGGTCGTGACCCGGGTCCGGATCGGCGCCAACGGCCGTGCCGGCGGCGTCGATTACCTGACCCGCGACGGCCGCGCGCACACCGCCGAAGCCGAGCTGGTGGTGCTGGCCGCGCACGCCGTCGAGAACGCCAAGCTCCTGCTGCTCTCCGACGCGGCGAACCGCAGCGACCAGGTAGGCCGCAACCTCATGGACCATCCCGTACTGCTCACCTGGGGCCTGATGAAGGATCAGATCGGGCCGTACCGGGGGCCGGGGTCGACCTCCGGGCTGGAGGGCTTCCGCTTCGGCCCCGCCCGGGCCCAGCGGGCGCCGTTCCGCATCGAAATCGGCAACTGGGGCTGGACTTGGGCGCTCGGCCCGCCCGATCTGCGAGTCGCCGAACTGCTGCGCACCGGCGGCCCGGACGGCCGCGGCCTGTTCGGCGCCGAGCTGCGCCGCACGCTCGGCGACCGGGTGGGACGGGAGTTCGCGTTCCAGTTCGAGATGGAGCAGGACGCCGACCCCGCCAACCGGGTCACCCTCGACCCCCGCCATCGCGACCGGCTCGGCCTGCCCCGCCCGGTCGTCCACTACGACCTGTCCGACTGGGTCAAGCGCGGGATCGCCGCCGCCAAGGGCGTCTCGGACCAGCTGATGGCGCTGCTCGGTGCCGAGGACCGCACCCGCTTCGAGCCGGGTCCCGCCTGGCCCGGCTACTTCGAGCACGAGGGCCGGCCGTACGCCTACCGGGCCGCCGGCCACGGCGCCGGCACCCACATCATGGGCGACTCCCCCGCCACCTCCGTCGTCGACCAGTGGCAGCACTGCTGGGACCACCCGAACCTCTATGCGGTCGGCTGCGGTTCGATGCCCACGGTCGCCACCTCCAACCCCTCGCTCACCATGGCGGCCCTCGCCCTGCGCAGCGCCGACCGCATGCACCAGGACCTGCTCGCCCGCCACCGGCCGATCCGCCTCAAGCGCGCCTTCGAAGGAGCCGACCTCCCGTGACCCCGGACCAGCGCCCGTCCCTGCCGCCCGTCCCCGCGCCGTACCAACTGCCCTTCCACTACGGCGCCTTGCACAACATCGGGGTCGACTACCTGGTCGACCCCGAACCGGCCGCCGAGCTACTCGCCGAACGCCACCCCGGCCTGGTGGCCGCCGAGTTCGACGGGCGGGCCTGCGTGTCGCTCAACTACCAGCTGTACTTCGCGCAGTACCCGAACGGCGGCGGGATCACCCAGGAGGTGGAGGTCAACATCATCGCCCACCCCGCCGCCGAGGCCCACCGCCTGCCCGCCCTCGACTACCACCAGTACGCGCGGGGCGTCGACCAGACCAAGCTGCTCGGCATCGCCCGCATCCATGTGCTGTGCGACAACCCGCTGGCCATTGACGCCGGCCGCCGCCTCTACGCCGAGCCCAAGTACCCCGGCTGGTTCGAGGCCACCATGCCCTCCCTCAACGGGCCTGCCGAGCAGCAGAGTTGGTCCATCGCCTGCAAGGGAGCCCGGTTCACACCCGACGGCACGGGCATCGAACGCGACGACCGCACCCTGTTCAGCCTGCACGCCGACCTGGCCGGTCTCGCCGCCGAACCGGTCAACAACACGCCGATCACCGGCTACGGCACCGACCCCGAGGCCGGTCTGCTCGCCGGTCCGATGAACGTCTACCACCCCTACCGGTACCACGGCCTCGACGCCGCCAGCGCGGCCCGGGTCCGCCTCGACGTCACCGACCCGGTCGGCGAGGTCGGCCGGCACCTGGGCCAACTCGTCGGCGCCGCCCCGGCGTCCGGTGTCTGGACCTACCAGTCCGCCCCGGTCGCCGCCCACAACCGGCCGTACTACCTGCCCGGCAAGGCCTGAGGAACTCCCCCAGCAGGCACCGCCGTCACACCCGCCCGAAGACCAGCGAGACGTTGTGGCCGCCGAACCCGAACGAGTTCGCGAGCGCGGCGTCCCAGCAACCGGTCCGTGCGGTGCCGGCGACGACGTCCAACTCGACGGCGTGGTCCGGGTTCTCCAGGTTGCGCGTGGGCGGCGCCGAGCCGTCCCGGAGCGCCAGGATGGCAGCGGCCGCGCCGAGTGCCCCGGAGGCACCCAGCAGGTGCCCGGTCATGGACTTCGTCGCGGTGACCACCGGGTGCCTGCCGACGGCGGTGGCGATGGCGTCGGCCTCCGCCAGGTCGCCCTGCGGGGTCGAGGTGGCGTGCGCGTGCACCAGGCCGATGTCCGCGCCGTCCAGCCCCGCGTCTCGGAGCGACTGCCGCATCGCCCGGATCTGACCGGGCACGTCGGAGGCGCTGATGTGCGCGGCGCTGGAGGTGATCCCGGCGCCGAGCACCGCGCCGTGGGCCCGCGCGCCACGGGCCCGGGCGTGATCGGCCCGTTCCAGCACCAGGATCGCGCCGCCCTCGCCCAGCACGAAGCCGTCACGCCTGGCGTCGAACGGCCGGGAGGCGTGCTCGGGGTCGTCGTTCGCGGTGGACAGCGCCATCATCTGCGCGAACGCGGCCAGCGGCAGCGGCTGGACGCTCGCCTCGACCCCGCCGGCGACGACCGCATCGGCCCGGCCGGCCCGGATCAGGTCGAGGCCCAGGGCGATGGCCTCCGCGCCCGAGGCGCAGGCGCTCACCGGAGTGTGGGCGCCTGCCAGCGCGTTGAGGTCCATGCTGACCTGGGCGGCCGGCCCGTTGGCCATCAGCATCGGCACCGTGTGCGGCGACACCTTGCGCGGGCCGGCCGTCTCCAGGATGCGGTTCTGGCCCAGCAGCGAGGCGATACCGCCGATTCCGGTGCCGATGACCACGGCGAGCCGCTCCGGATCGACCTCCGGCGCGCCGGCGTCCGCCCAGGCGGCGCGGGCAGTCACCAGCGCGATCTGCTCGCTGCGATCGAGGCGGCGGGCCTCGGTGCGGCTCAGCGCGGCGGCCGGGTCGGCGGTCAGCCGGGCGGCGATGCGCACCGGCAGCGGCTCGGCCCAGCTCAGGTCGTCCAGCGAGGCGATGCCGTTCGCCCCCGCCCGCATCGCCGACCAGGTGCCGGCCAGGTCCGCTCCCAGCGGGGTCATGGCGCCGAGGCCGGTTGCCCACACGTCCATCGCGTTGGTTCGCATGGGGGCGCACGCTAGCCAACCAACCAGTTGGTTGGCAAGCTGCCCGCAGCTCACCCCATGCCTTCGTTCCCGCAGGCCGGCGGCCCGAGAAGTCAGCGGCCGCCGGCAGCCGACAGCGCGTCAGCCATCCGCACCACATGCGCCCGCATGTCTGCCGGCCGCTCCTGGGCATCCCCGGCGAACAGCCTGGCCATCTGCGGAACGGCGAGCGGCCAGATCGCCAGGCCGATGACGGAGAGCAGCGTGGCGGCGGTCCGTTCGTCCGCCTTCCCATCAGTCGCCTCGGCCAGCGCGGACACCATCTCGGCGTAGCCGGCCGTGCGCGGCGCCTCGTCCGGCAGCGCCCGGCTGCCGTAGTGCAGCGCCTCCCACAGCATCAGCCGGGTCAGCTCGGGATTGTCCCGGTGGAAGTCGAAGATCCGCCCCGCGTACTCCCCCAGATCAGCGCCGGGCAGACCGACCCGCACCGCGTGATCGCCGAACGCCTCCGCGACCACCGCGGCGAACAGCTTCTCCTTGCTGCCGAAGATCCCATAGATGCGTTCCTTGTTGACGCCCGCACTCGACGCGATGCGATCCACGCGGGCCCCGCCCATGCCGTGCTCGGCGAACTCGGTCCGAGCCGCCGCCAACAGGCGGGCCCGGGTGCGCTCCGCGTCTCTGCTCGTCATGGGGGTGATGCTACTTCCCCGTTTCATCGGCACGACCGGGCCGCTCCCGCCGACGGTCTGCCCACCGATCGGGCCATTCGCGCGGGTGCGTTCGACGTCCGCCGGGAGACCATTTGCATAGTCGAAGTCCTGGTCATACATCCCGACATTCCGGCTTCCTGACTATGAGGTGACTCCACGATGCGCCTGCCGGCCCTGACGATGGCTGCCGTGTTGCTCACGACCATCGCGGGCTGCGGCGGCGACCCGACGGCGTCGCATCGCGGCCCGAGCGGCCCGAGCGGACGAAGCGGACGGAGCCCTTCAGCAGCCGCGTCCCCGGCCGACCCGCGGCCTTTCACGCTGCTCGCCTCGGGCGACGTCCTCCCGCACACCGAGATCATCCAGCAGGCCGCGGATGACGCCGGAGGCAACGGGTACGACTTCTCCAAGATGCTCGCGGGCGTCAAACCCGTGGTGAGCGGCGCCGATCTGGCCATCTGCCACATGGAGACGGTCTACGGCGCCGACGGCGGCCCGTTCACCGGCTGGCCGACCTTCAAATCGCCCCCGCAGGTCGCCCGAGCCCTCAAGGATGCCGGCTACGCCGCCTGTGACACCGCCTCGAACCACACGCTCGACGACGGCTCCGCCGGCATCCGGCGAACCCTCGACGCCATGGACGCGGTGGGCCTCAGACACACCGGCTCGGCGCGCAACGCGGACGAGGCCGGCAAGCCCGCCCTGCTGCACGTGCACGGTGCCACCGTGGCCCACCTCGCCTACACCTACGGCACCAACGACATCCCCCTGCCGTCGGGGCAGCCCTGGGCGGTCAACCTCATCGACCGGGACCGGATCCTGGCCGACGCCAAGGCCGCCCGCACCGCCGGCGCGGACATCGTGGTGGTCAGCATCCACTGGGGCACCGAATGGCAGGACGAGCCGAACGACCAGCAGCTCACCCTCACACGCGAGTTGACCGCCGGCCAGCAGGAGGGCGCACCCGTCATCGACCTGATCCTGGGCACCCACGCCCACATCCCCCAGGCGTACGAGAAGGTCAACGGCACCTGGACCGTCTACGGGATGGGGGACCAGATCGCCGGGCACATGTTCAACTACACGGGCGCCGAGGACCCGCGCGGCAACTGGAGTTCGATCGCCCGGTTCACCTTCTCCCCTCCGGCCCAGCCGGGCCGGCGCTGGACGGTCACCAAGGCCGAGTTCATCCCGCAACTGATGGACCTCGGGCCGCCCTACCGGGTCCTCGACCTTGCCGACGCGGTCCGCCGGAACCCCGACCGCGGCGACTACGCACAGGCCCTGGACCACATCCGCTCGGTGGTCCTCAGCCGCGGCGCGGCAGCGGCCGGGCTCACCATGGCGCCCTCCTAGCAAGGCAGCCGCCTCCGCCCAGGGGTTCGGCGTTTCCTTTCCGCACCCGACCCTTGACTCTCCGTGAAGTGCTGGACTGACCGACCCGAGCAGCTGCCCCTCAGACCCGCCCGGCTGCCCTCAGACCCGCCCGGCTGCCCTCAGACCTGCCCGGTTGCCCCTCAGATCCGAGCGGCTGCCCCTCAGACCCGGCAGGCACCCGAGCCGGTCACGCCCTGGTCGACACGGCCGCAGGCGTTCTCCCAGTCGTGCGCGGGTACGGGAGCAGCCGGGGCCGCCTGGCGCGGGGCTGCGGAGGCGTCGGACGCCAGCCGGACCACGAACGCGTCGATCACCGGGCGCGGGCTGTCCCCGGCGAAGTTGTTCACCAGCAGGCTGAACGCGAGGGTCTGCCCGTTCGCCCGCTCCAGGTAGCCGGCCAGTGCGTCCACACCGGTCATCGAGCCGGTCTTGGCGTGCACCCGGCCCTCGGCGGGGGTGCCGCGGAACCGGTCGGTCAGGGTGCCGCCGACCATCCGGCGGGGGTCGCCGGCCACCGGCAGCGCGTCGTACCAAGTGGTGAACCAGGGCTGCCGCCGGGCGAAGCGGAAGAGTGCGACGAGTCGCTGACCGGTCATCAGGTTCTGCCGCGACAGTCCGGAGCCGTCCACCTGGCGGGCCGGCGTCACCTCGAGTCCGTTGCGGTGCAGGTAGCCGCGCAGTTGGTCCAGCCCGGCCGCCCAGCTGCCGGAACCGGCCTTCACCGCGCCGATCTCCTTCACCAGGTGCTCGGCGATCCCGTTGTTGCTGAGCTTGAGGAAGGGCACCAGCAGCTCGCCGAGCGGCGCCGAGTCGTGCGCGGCCAGCACGGCGGCGCCCGCCGGGGCGCGCTGCTCGCGCAGTGCGCCGCGCACCGCGACGCCGTGCCGGGCCAGCGCGGCGGCGAAGACGGTGCCGGCCAGCCGCGCCGGGTCGTCGACCGCCACCCATTCGTCGGTCGGGCCCGCGTCGGCCGGCAGGCTGCCGGAGAGCACCAGGTCGTTGCCGCCGGGACGCCGATCCACCTGCACGGTGTCCGGGCTGCCCACCGCGCCGGTGGCGGCCTGCCCGCTGATCCGGACGGGCGCCTGCTCGGGCGTGAGCCGGACGGCCGCCGGTCCGCCCGCCGCGGTGTCCGGTGTCAGGGTGAGGCGCACGGTGCCCACGTCGTCGTCGCTGTCGGTGGTGAGGGTGAGGGCGGAGATCTGCGGGCTGTAGTAGGCGGCCTGGTCGTCCCAGGCCCAGGCCGCGCCGAGTGGCACATCGTCATAGCGCGAGGCGTCGGCCAGCACGCCGCCGGCCACCTCGGTCACGCCGCCGGCGGCGACCCGCGCGGCCAGCGCGTCGAGGTCGGCCGGCTGCAGGCTCGGGTCACCGCCACCGCGCAGCACCAGGTCGCCGTCGAGGCGGCCGCCGCTGCGGGAGCCGGCCGTGAGGACCTGCGTGGTGAAGCGGTGGTCCTGGCCGAGCAGGTCGAGCGCGGCGGCCGCGGTGACGGTCTTCTGGGTGGAGGCGGGCAGCATCAGCGCGTCCGCGTCGTGCTGGTAGACCACCGTGCCGGTTGCGGCATCGCTGACCAGCACGGACACTTCGGCCCCGGCGAGGCGGGGATCGGCGAGCAGGCGGTCCAGGTCGCCGGCGAGCGGGGCGGGAGTGCCGGGCGCCGAGCCGGTGAGCAGCAGCGCGACGAGGACGGTGGCCAGCGGGGCGGCGAGCCGACGGACCGGGATGCTCCACACGGTGTCTCCGGGAGGTGGACGGGCCTGGGCCTCCACCTTCACCCGCGCGCCGCCCACCGGCGGGGCGACGCGCCCGTCCACGAACTGCTGGTCGGCAGACCAGGGCCGAGCCGGCCGCTCTCGGCCCCCCGGCCCCCGGCCCCCCGGCCCCCCGGCCCCGGAGCAGGATCCGGCCGCCATGGCCGTGGCGAAGGGTTCCTAGCGCACCAGGACCCCGGCTGCGTTCGCCTGCTGCAGCAGCTGGTCCAGCTTCAGCCTCTGGGCTTGGAAGATGGGCAGGAGCGCGGCCCGCTGCTCGGGTGAGAGCTCGGGGATCCGCCGGCCCAGGAGCCTGCAGGTGCTGAGCCATTGGACGAGTGCGGGGTCGGCGGTCCACCGCACGATCCGCTCCTGGATGTCGCCGAAGAACTGTATCCAGTCCAGGGCGGAGTCGGGGTGCTGCGAGGGTGCGCACAGCGCGTTCTTGGTGTCGTCGTCGGCGTAACCCGCCTCGATGTGGGCGGTGAGTGCGGCGCTGAACACCTGCTGGCAGGGAACCACCGCCTGCAGCGTGATGCGCGCTTGATCGAACACCGGCACCGTCGGCCGTCGTTCCAGGCCGTCGGCGGTGCAGTCGATGTAGAGGGTTCCGGCCTGCGCGGGAACGGTGGCCTGGTCGAGTTCGATCGCGTTCTCGTCGATGCGCTTGACCCTGCCGTGGCGGACGATGTCGCCGATGCGGCGCAGCTGCTCGAGTTCGGCGCGGGCGACCGTCGCGCAGCGGTAGGCGGTCGGCTCGATGTCGGGCGACAGCCGCAGCAGCAGGCCGGCGTCCTCAAGCCGCGCCAACAACTCCCGGGCGCTGTCGGCGCCGGCCACCGCCTCGCGACGGGCCGCCTCCGTTTCGAGGATGGAGGCGTTCCCGGGCTGGGTGTGGGCGCGGTCGAGCAGCCAGGAGTCGCGGGGCATGATCCAGGTGATGTCGGCCGGATCGGTGCCGCGGCCGAGCAGCCACAGGCAGGCGTCGATGCCGGTCTTTCCCGCCCCGACGACGGTGTAGTGGGACGGCTGGTCCTGCAGCGCGGGCAGCTGGTTGGGGGTGATCAGGCGGACGCCGGGGGCGACCTCGTACTTGGGCGGCGCCATGGCGGGCACCGTGACGTTCATGTAGGTGGCGTCCACGGTCCGGCGCTTGACGGTCACCTCGAAGGCGGCCCCGCTGACGATGGAGTGGAAGCGCTGGACGTCGGGCCGCAGCGGATCCGGCCCGTCGTAGCACGACTTGGGGAAGTAGGAGACCCGGCCGGTCGGCAGGAGCGTCTTGCGCATCACCTGGTCGAAGTAGGCCAGGATCTCGTTGGCCGTGGCCAGCTCGTGCAGGCCGGCGTTCCAGCCGTCCTGGTCCACCGTGTTGCTGCCCAGGTCACGGGAGTTGACGCCGTAGAAGGCCGACGGCTGGTGCAGGCGCACGAAGGGGTAGGCGACGGTCCAGTGACCGCCGGGCTGGTCGTAGCGGTCGACGATGGCCACCGTCGCGTCGGTCTCGGCGATGAGGGTGTCGGCGAAGGCCATGCCCATGGCCCCGGCTCCGACGATCAGGTAGTCGACCTCGAGAGCTGTCGGATTCAACGTATGCCGTCCTTCCGTGGTTGCTTTTTCGAAGGTGGGGAACCGGCCGTACGCGGCGCGGCCTGCGGCTGCTGGTGGCACACGGCAGCGAAAAGGCAGGCCGGCAGGGGCCGTTGACCGCATGCGGTGGCTCACCACACCGCTGCGATCAGGGCCGCGCGCAGATTCCGGGCACTACAGGGAGCGAGACGCCGGGCCCGGTGAGGAGCGCCTCAGGATCGGCGAAAACGCTCAGGAACCGGAGGGATTCAAGCCGGCGACCTGCTCCTCCTCGGCGGTCGTGAGGGCGACCACCGGCATCTGAGTCAGCCCGGGGCGGACCCGCAGGCCGTCCAGGACGATCGTCAGGCAGCGCCGCCACACCTCGGCCGAGACCGGCTGGGTGTGCTGGATCGCGGAGCTCACCATGTAGAAGACCAGGGGCAGGTCGGTCGTCGCCACGTCCGGACGCAGCAGGCCGGCGTCCTGGGCTCGGCGCACCACGGCGTCGGTCGCGGGCATGAACTTGCGGCGGGCCTGCGCCACCAGGGGACGGCCCCCGACCTCGGAGAACACCACTTCTCGCAGTCCGCGATCGGCTGCCATCAGCTCCAGCACCATGGTCAGCAGACTGACGAACCCGTCCCACGGGTCCTCATTCGTCAGAGCCTGCTCGGCGGCGACCACCAGGGCATCGACGCGCTCTTCGAACAGCTCGTTGATCAGCGCCTGCTTGTTGCCGAAGAGCCGGTAGGACGTCGCCACTCCGACACCGGCATGGCGAGCGATGTCATCAAGGTTGACCCCCAACCCCCGCTCGGCGAACACCTCCCGAGCCGCGGCGAGCGTGCGCTGCCGGTTGGCCTCGGCATCGCGTCTCAGGCGCCGTGCGCCACGGGACGCGGATGAATCCGTTCCGTCCATGAACCCACAGTAGCACTATCTGGAGTTGCCAACTCCAGTACGTGCCACGGCGACATGACGGACCCTCCGCCGGGAGCAACCGGCCCGAGCAACGCGCCTGCCGGGCGCCGAGAGCAACACCAGTCACCCCACCCCGCCACGGCAGCCTCCGCCGCCCGCAGCGCCCGCCTCACCGTCGCCCGACGGCTACGGTGGCCCGTCTTCCGCTGAGCCGTGACACTCAACCCGCCCACAAAAAGCCCGTCCCCGCATCGCTGCGGGGACGGGCTTCCGGCCTGCGTAAGCAACACCGACCGGAACAACAGGATCTGAATCCGCGCCCCCGGCCCCCCGGCCCCCGTCACTCTATGATCTGCCCGCCGAAAGGGAGGACGGTTTTGCGATCACGAGTCGCAGAGCCAGAGATCCTGCCTCACTGATCCGCATATTTCGCCTCCTCGCGATCGCCCTACCGGTAACTTCTCCCGGCACTTTCCAGAATACTCCGCACTGCGAGAATTCAAGCCTCCCCCCTGCACATAAATTTCTTTATAAATTCCCATGTGCAATGTTTGACCAGAAAAGTCATCCGAGAAATACCTTGGGCCGTACTCCACGGCGTCAAGACCCATGTGGTCGAGTGGCGTGGCCGGAGTACGGTGAAAGAACTCACCGTCAACGGCCTGCGGGTTCTTCGGTGCCCGGCGCCGCTACCAGGCCGTCCACAACGAGCCCAGGGCTGGTGTTCGACATGACCGCGACCTCCGATCCCACCGCTTCCCAGCCTTCGGGGCCAGAGCCCCCGGTCCGGCTCTCACTGACACCCGAGGGCGCCACCCCGGGTCGGCTTGACGGTGCCTGGTGGCCCCGCTCGCACGACCTGCTGCGTGAACTCCCGCCACTGGCGGCAGCACTGGACCCCAAATGGGGCAAGATCACCCGGGTCACCGTGAATCCGAGGCACTGGCCGGTCATCCCCCGGCGGGTTCCGGTCACAGGCCACGTCATCCACGTCGGGTGGTTCGAACAGGAACAGGACGCGGACGAGGTGGTGGTGTGCTCCTTCATCCCGCTGCGTCTGGAGCTCCTGGTGATTCCCCCCGAGGCCGAGGCCTCAGCCGCCGAGCGGCTGATGACAGCGGCGTCCGACCCGGCCAACACCCGCACCGGCACCGATCTCCTGACAGCCGCGGGTGTGCCGACCGCCGACCTACGGGCCGACGGATGACAACGATCAGCAGCGGACGACACCATGCCGTTCACCGACGGCCCCGGCCCTGACCTCCCGCCCGCGGCTGGTCCGGCTGTTCGCGTGACCACTCGGTCTCGGCCTGGGGCTCGCCGACCGAGTGCCGCCCCTCCCAGACCCGGACCCTGATCGCCCGCGGGCCGGGAGCGGGTCCGGAGAGCGTACGGACGAACCCGTCCCGCAGGTGGTTCGCCGCCTGCCGGGGCGGCCCGTCGTATTCCAGGGGATTCGGCATGGGAGCGCCGTCCTGCTGGGACCAGCGGCCGTCGTCGTCCTGCGTCTCGAGAATCCACCGGTAGTACCGCATCCTGGCCTCCCGCGACGACGGGCCGTGTCAGAACACGACCGTAGGGGCCCGACGGGCCGCCGGCGACCGGAGGACTTCCACCAGCACCGAAAGTGCGGGCCGACGGTCGTACCGAGTCCCCTGCCGGACACACCGGGCAGGTGGCGGCGGGACGCGCCGAGGGGAGAATGGGAGATGCCCACAAACATCGGAGGTCGCTGATGTTCGAAGCGGGTGACATCCGGGAATGGCGCGGCCACGACGTGGTGGATGCCGACCGCCACAAGATCGGCACGCTGGAGTCCGTCTACGTCGACACCGCGACGGATCAGCCGGCGTTCGCCACCGTCACCGTCGGGCTGCCCACACGCCGCCGCCTGGTCTTCGTCCCCCTCGCCGACGCGCGGGTCGGCCCGGGCCGTCTACAGGTCGCCTGGCCCAAGAGCCAGGTCAAGAAGGCGCCGGCGATCGGCACCGACGGCGTGCTGCCGGCCGAGGACGAGGCTGCGATCTTCGCCCACTACGAACTGGACTACGCACCGGGCGCGGGCGGTGAACGCCGCCTGGCACGCCGGTAGGACCCCCACCAGGCCCGAAGGAGAGTCGGAGATGGCGCTCGTACTGTTCCTGATCATCCTCGCGATCGTGCTCGGCATCGTCGGCGTGGTGACCCACGGCCTGCTCTACCTGCTGTTCATCGGCATCGCCGTGCTGATCATCGCCATGGTCATCTCCGCCGTCCGGTTCCGGCACAGCGGCCGCTCCCCCAACCGCTGAGACCCGCCGGGACCCCGACAATCCGCAGTGCCTTGCCCCCGACTGGGGATGCCATGCGTAACACTGTGTGCTGTGTCACGTACAGATCGGGACGATGGCGGTGCGCAGCAGGGCGGCGCGCCGAGCCCCGACGCCCCGCTGCCGGCGCTCGACGCGGAGCAGCTCGGGGTGTTGCGCCGGGTGGGGCGCGAGTGGGGTCAGGTGGCCGGGGATCCGCAGGCGTGGCGCCGTGCGCTGCCCGTGGATCCGGATCTCGGTCGCTATCCGGCCGCTTCCGAGATCCGCCCGGTGCGCTTCGGTCGCTTCGTGCCGGTGGCCACGGTCGGTGAGCAGCCGTCGGCGGTCGAGACGGCCGGTGAGGACACCCGGACGTCCCGGCTCGGGAGGGTCGGTTCCGGGGTGCGGCGCGTACTGCTCGGGGCTCCGCTGCGGAGCACCGCGATCGCGCACGAGCGGATGCGCAAGTTGGTGGCACTGCCGGTGCTCTCCGCCGACGCGCTGTCCTCGGTCGCGTACGGGCCCGAGGCGATGCTGGCCGTCCTCGTCCTCGCCGGCACCGCCGGCCTGCGCTACTCGGTGCCGATCGCCGCGACGATCACGTTCCTGATGCTCGCGGTCGGGGTGTCCTACCGTCAGACGATCCGGGCCTATCCGCACGGCGGCGGCTCGTACATCGTCGCCACCGCCAACCTCGGCCGCCTTGCCGGGCTGGCGGCCGCCGCCGGTCTGATGACCGACTACATCCTCACGGTCGCGGTCTCGATCGCCTCCGGCATGGCGGCGGTCACCTCGGCGATCCCCTCGCTCCACGGCGACATCGTGCCGATCGGCCTCGCCGTGATCGCCGTGCTGCTCGCCGGGAACCTGCGCGGCGTGCGCCAGGCGGGCGCGCTGTTCGCCGCACCGACGTACGCCTTCATCATCGCGGTCCTCGTACTGGTCGCCGTCGGGCTGTACGACGCGGGCGGCCGCGGGTTCCACCCGACCGCGACACCGCGGCTGACCGCGACCGAGGGTGTCAGCGTGCTCCTGGTCCTGCGCGCCTTCGCCTCCGGCTCGACGGCGATGACCGGTATCGAGGCGATCTCCAACGCGGTCCCGGTCTTCCAACCGACCGAATGGCGCAACGCCCGCACCACCCTGACCTGGATGGTCGGCCTGCTCATCGTGCTCTTCGCCGGCACGGTCGCGCTGGTCCACTTCGACGGCATCGTCCCCAACGCGCAGGAGACGGTCCTGTCGCAGCTGGCTCACCGCGCCTTCGGCTCGGGTGTCGGCTACGTCTTCACCCAGGCCGCCACGGCCGCGATCCTGCTCCTGGCGGCCAATACCGCCTACAACGACTTCCCCCGTGTCCTCTACCTGCTGGCCCGCGACCACCAGGCACCGCGGATCTTCCTACGACTGGGCGACCGTCTGGCCTTCAGCAACGGCATCGTCCTGCTCTCGGTCGCCGCGGCCGCGATCTACGCGGCGTTCGGCGGCAAGACCGCGCCTCTCATCCCGCTCTACGCCGTCGGCGTCTTCCTCGCCTTCACCCTGTCGCAGTCCGGCATGGTCGTTCACTGGTGGCGCCTGCGCGACCGCCACTGGCGCAAGAGTCTGACCTTCAACGCCGTCGGCGCGCTGCTCTCGGCGATCGTGCTCATCACCGCGGCGATCACCAAGTTCACCCAGGGCGCCTGGTTCGCCGCACTCACCGTGGGACTGTTCATCCTGGTGGCGACCAGGATCCGGCACCACTACGACCTGGTTGCCGAGGCACTCACCCTGCACCCCCACGCCGTTGAGATCCCCAGTCGCACCATCGCACCGCCACGCTCACGGGAGGGCGCGAAACCAGCCGGCGCACCGGTGCCGGGCCCGGCCCCCCAGGCGCCGTCCGAGACGGGGGCGGACACGGAGGGCGAGGAGACTCCCGAGGAGATCCACCCCCTGCTGATCGTGCCGATCGCCGCGCTGGACCTGGCCGGCATGCGCGCACTCGCCTATGCCGCCTCGCTCCGACAGCCCGTCCTCGCCCTGCACATCAGCCCCAGCGCGGACGAGGCCGAGCGCTTCCGCGCGTACTGGAACCTGTGGGGCGACCACCTGCCACTCAAGATCGTCCTCTCCCCCTACCGCGCGATCGTCGCTCCCCTGGTCAACTACATCGAGTCCCTCCACCGCCAGCGCCCGGACCTCACCCTGACCGTCATCCTCCCGGAGATCGTCGTACGGCACTGGCGCCACCGACTCCTGCACAACCGCCTCGCACCCCGCCTGCGCAGAGCGCTGCGGCCTCTGCCGAAGATCGTCGTCACCACCGTTCCGTTCCACGTGTAGCACGACCGGGGAAGCGGCCACCGGGTCAGCGGTCGTACAGCCCTGCGCGGTCGGCGGCCTCCTCGGCGGCCTGCAGATGGCGCCGGCCGTCCTCGCCGAGCGCCGAGAGCACCCCCGCGATGAGCGTCTCGACGACCGCCAGGGTCGGCACGTAACTGTCGTACGGCGACGGCGCGATGACCTGGCTCGCCAGCACCACCTCGGCGTACTGCGCCACCGGCGACAGCCAGGCGTCGGTGAACAGCACCACGCGGGCGCCGCGCTCCTGCGCCAGCTGGGCCACCGTCAGTTTGTCGGCCTCGTAGCGCCGGTAGTCGAACACCACCAGCACGTCGCGGCGGCCGAGCGTGGCCAGGACGGCGGTGCGCTCCACGTCGCGGCCGGGCACCAGGCGCACGTCGTCGCGCAGCTGCATCAGGTGCAGGCCCAGGTACTCGGCGAGCAGGTGGGTGAACCGGCCGCCGAGCAAGGTGATCCGGCGCTTCGGATCGGCCAGCACCTGGACGGCGCGCTCCAGGTCGTGGGGCGGCAGTTCGGCGAGCGTGCGGGTGACGGCGGTGCCGAGGACCCGGTCCGGCGTGAGGTCCTGCGCCTCGGGCTCGCGGCCGTATCCGGGGGTGGTGTACAGCGACAGCGGTGATGCGTTGCGCTCGTCGAGCTCGCCGCGCAGGGCGGCCTGGAAGTCGGGAAAGCCGCGGTAGCCAAGGCGGTTGACGAAGCGGACGACGGTGGGCGCGCTGACGCCCGCGCGTTCGGCGAGCACCGCCACGGTCTCGAACCCGGCGGACGGATAGGCGGCCAGCAGCACCCGGGCCACCTTGCGCTCGGCAGGACTGAGCTCCCCCAGCTTCTGCCGGATCTCCTCAGCCAGCGTGCTGCGGGCCATCGTCCTGCCTGCCTTTCCTACCGTCGGCACCGTGCCGGTACCGTCCCGTCGGCACCGCCTGTGTCCGGCGAGCCTACTGCGCGGTCGCCGGCTCGCCGGCCGCGCGGCGATCCGCAGCCCGCGAGGTGGGCTCCTGCACCGGCCACGGCGCTGTACAACCGGTGCAGGAGGTCTGTGGCCCCGGGTCAGCCCGTCCGTTCGTCGCCGAGCCGGGCGATCAGGGCGGCCAGCAGGGCGACCCGCGCCGGCACGGTCGTGACGTCGAGCCACTCCTGCGGGGTGTGGTCGGCCCCGCCGACCGGGCCGAGCCCGTCCAGCACCGGCACCCCGGCACCCGCGATGAGGTTGGCGTCACCGACACCGCCGGTCGCCGCCGCGCCGAACACCAGGCCCAGCTGCTCCCCGGCCGCCAGGGCGTGCGCGAGGATGCGGCGGGCGGCGGGACCGTCCTCCATCGGCGGGCAGACCTCCAGCAGCTCGACCCGCACGGACGTCCCCGGGACCCGGGTCTGCGCCGCGGCCTGTTCGAGCGCGGAGCGACCGCGCTCCAGGCCCGCGCCGGTGGCGGACCGCACCTCGACGCGCAGCTCCGCCTCCGGGCAGACGATGTTGGCGCGATGGCCGCCACGGATGACGCCGACGTTGACCGTCACGTCGCCCAGCCGGCCGTTCAGCGCCTGGAGGGCGACGACCAACCGGGCCGCCGCCAGGGCGGCGTTGGCCCCGCGCTCCGGCTCCACCCCGGCGTGCGCGGCGCGGCCGCTGACCGTGAGCACGTAGTCCGCCACCCCTTTGCGGGCGACGACGAGGTCCCCGTTCTCGCGGGCGCACTCCAGCGCCAGCGCGTAGTGCATGCCACGCGCCGTGCGTTCGGTGACGGAACGGCTCGCCGGTGAGCCGATCTCCTCGTCCGGGGTGGCGAGGAACACCACCTCGGCGTACCCGTCCAGCCCGGCGGCGTCCAGGACTTCCAAGGCGGTGAGCCCGGCCAGCAGCCCGCCCTTGTCGTCGCTGGCACCGGGGCCGTGGGCCAGCGCGCCGTCGATCCGCAGCGGCCGCTCGGCGGCGGTGCCGTCCTCGAAGACGGTGTCCAGGTGTGCTGCCAGCAGGATCCGCCGGCCGCCGTCGGCCACCGGCAGGCTCCCGGTCCTGCGGGCCACCAGGACGTCACCGGACCGGTGCCCGTGGGCCGGTGGTACGGCGATCCGCTCGGTCGTGAAGCCGAGGGCGGTCAGCCGGGCCGCCGTCCAGTCGGCCACCCGGTTGACGCCGTCGGGACTGTAGGAGCCGGAGTCGATCGCCACCAGCTCGGCCAGTCCGTCCAGGTAGGCGCCCAGCCGCTGCTCGGCCAGGGCCAGCAGCACGGGGGTGTCGCGGCACTGCTGCCGCGCGGGCGCGCTCACAGGACCTTCGACAAGAAGGCGCGGGTGCGCTCCTGCCGAGGATCGGTCAGGACCTGGCGGGGGTCGCCGGACTCGACGACCACGCCCTCGTCCATGAAGACGGCGGTGTCGGCGACCTCGCGGGCGAACCCGATCTCGTGGGTGACCACCACCATCGTCATGCCGTCGGCCGCGAGTCGGCGCATGACGTCCAGGACGTCCCCGACGAGTTCGGGGTCGAGGGCCGAGGTCGGCTCGTCGAAGAGCATCAGCTTGGGCTTCATCGCCAGGGCCCGGGCGATGGCGACCCGCTGCTGCTGGCCGCCGGAGAGCTGGGCCGGGTAGTGGCCGGCCCGGTCGGCCAGGCCGACCTGCTCCAGCAGTCGCCCGGCCTCGCCGCGCGCCTGGGTCCGGGCGGTGCCGGCGACCCGGACCGGGGCCTCCATCACGTTCTCCAGCGCCGTCAGGTGCGGGAACAGGTTGAACCGCTGGAACACCATGCCGATGTCACGGCGGCGCTGGGCGACCTCGCGCTCCCTGAGCTCGTGCAGCCGGTCGCCGTGCTGCCGGTAGCCCACCAGCTCGCCGTCGACGGTGAGCCGCCCGGCGTCGACCTTCTCCAGGTGGTTGATGCACCGCAGGAAGGTGGACTTCCCGGAGCCGGAGGGCCCGAGCAGGCAGCAGACCTGCCCGCGTTCGACGGTGAGGTCGATGCCCTTGAGGACTTGGAGCTTTCCGAAGTGTTTGCGCACACCCTCGGCGCGCACCATGGGAGTTGCCACGGTCATCCCTTCTGCACGGTGGGGTGGGTGGGCCGCGGACCGAGGACGGGCAGGCGCAGCGCGGTCGCCGCGACCAGGCGCCGCAGCGGGCTGCTGTGGCCGCCCCGGCCAGAGCCGCGTCCGTAGCGGCGCTCCAGCCAGGACTGCGGGACGCCCAGCAGGGTGACGAGGATCAGGTACCAGCAGCTGGCCACCACGATCATGGGGATGACCTGGTAGTTCTGGGCGTACACGTCCTGGATGTTGGACATCAGGTCGTGCGCCGAGATCACCGACACCAGGGCGGTCATCTTGAGCATGTTGATCGCCTCGTTGCCCATGGGCGGGACGATGACGCGCATCGCCTGCGGCAGCACGATCCGGCGCATCGTCAGCGCCGGGCGCATGCCGAGCGAGTGCGCGGCCTCGGTCTGCCCCTCGTCGACGGACTGGATCCCGGCCCGGACGATCTCGCTGGCGTACGCGGCCTCGTTGAGTCCGAGGGCCAGCAGGGCGGCGACCGTCGGTGTCAGCACGCTGTTGGTGTCCGCCTGGAGGAAGGTGACGTGCGTGAAGGGGATGCCGATCATGATGTGCTTGTACAGCGCCCCCGCATAGCCCCAGAACAGGATCTGGACCAGCAGCGGAGTGCCGCGGAAGACCCACACGAACAGCGTGGCCAGGCCGTACAGGACCGGGTTGGCCGACAGCCGCATGACGGCGACGAGCGTGCCGAGCCCGAGTCCGAGGGCCATCGCGGCCACGGTCAGCCAGAGCGTCGTGCCCAGTCCGTCGAAGATCAGTCCGGCGAACAGGTAGTGGCCGACGACGTTCCAGTGCAGGTTGGGGTTCCGGGCGAGCGAGCCGACCAGGCCCGTCAGCGCGGCGACGGCGGCGACGGCGGCGATCCAGCGGCCCCAGTACCGGACGGGCACGGCGACCAGCTCCCGCGGCGCCGGGGCGCCGGAGCGGGCGGTCTCGGCGGAGGTCGAGGCGGCGGCCATCTCAGGACACCCCCGCGTTCTCGGTGGCCTGCTTCACCGCGATCGACGGCACGCCGTACGCGGCGCAGATCCGGGCGAGGGTGCCGTCGTCGATCAGCTGCTGCAGCGCCTTGCGGATGGCCTCGGTGAGCTGCGGCAGCTGCTTGCTGACGCCGATGCCGTTCGGTGTCGCGTCGTAGCCGCTGCTGGCCGCGGGGTCGTCGACGACCTCGAAGGCGTCGCCGCCGTCGGCGTTCTTGGCGGTCCAGCCGGCCGCCGGCTTGGTGAGCAGGTCGGCGACGACCTTGCCGGAGCGCAGCGCGAGTTGCGCGTCCGAGTCCTTGGGGAAGGTCTGGATCCCCACGGGCGGCCGGCCGGCCGCCGTGCAGGTCGACTGGTGGGCCTGGAGCAGCTGGAGCTGGTGGCTGGCGGCCTCGACGCCGACCTGCCGGCCGCAGAGGTCGTCCAGCTTCGTGACGGCGGACGGATTGCCCTTGGCGACCAGGATCCCCGAGCCGGAGACCGAGTAGTCCACGAAGTCGAGCACCTGCTGGCGCTCCTTGCTGTCCGTCAGCGCCGACATGGCGGCGTCGAACTTCCCCGCCTGGACGGCCGGTACGAGGCCGTCGAACTTCTGCGGGGTGAAGGCGAACCGCACGCCGAGCTTGGCGCCGAGCGCCTGGCCGAGGTCGTAGTCGAGTCCGGTGAGGTCCGAGCTGCCCTCGGTGACGAACATCTCGAAGGGCGCGTAGGGCACGTCGGTTGCCACGCGGACGGTGCCGCTCTGCCGGATCCGGTCGGGCAGTGCGTCGTGCAGCGCCTGGTCGCGGGTGACGTGCGCCCCGGCGACGCTCGCCTGGGTGGGGACGACTGCGGCTCCGTCGGCGGCGTTCCCGCCGCAGGCGGCGAGTGACACGACAGCCGCTGTCGACAAAGCGACTGCGGCGGCCGTATGACGGATCGGGCGGGTGAGCAACACGGTCGGACCCTCCTCTGGCGTGCTGCCGACGGCTGGCGCCGGCGTCGAACATGAGGAGGACGTTACATGTGACCCGTTCTTATCGGTAGATGTAATGCCCGTTACGGATGAATAACGGCCGAGGGCCCCCGTCGAACCCGTTCATCGGATGTTGATCGCTTGTCAGTACGTTCTCCCTCGGCCGGTGACCACCGGCGCCGACGCGGTACCAGGAGGACGAGAAGCACATGTCGAACAAGGTCGCGCACACCGGACGGGGCCTGCGGCGGGCCGTCGGGCTCACCATGGCCGGGGCGCTGGCGGGCATCGGCGTGCTCGCCGCCAGCGGCACCGCGCAGGCGGCCATCGCCCCCACGCCGGGCAACACCATCATGAACAATCAGGAGCTCGACCAGGGCTGGTGGCTCTACAGCGACGACGGGAACACCAAGCTGATCATGCAGAGCGACGGCAACCTGGTGCTGTACACGACCCAGGACGGGTGGGCCAGCTCCAGCGTGGCGTGGAACAGCAACACGGTGGGCTGCGGCTCGCGGGCAGTGATGCAGACCGACGGCAACTTCGTCGTCTACTCGGCCGGGAACGGGGTGTGCTGGGCCAGCGGCACCCAGAACACCTACGTCTCCAAGGGCCTGACCGTCGAGGACGGCGGCCACATGACCATCTGGGGCAGTTTCCAGATCATCCAGGAGAACGGGGTCGTCGGCTACTCGATCGTCCCCCTGCAGCAGCTCGGCTGAGACACCTGACGCACCGGAGGCCGGCCCCGCCCGATCACCCGTGAACCGACATCGGGGCCACGTCGACCGCAGCCGCCGTCACGAACCCTCCGGGGTGTCCCCGGGCCGGGTGGCCAGCCGATCGACCATGTGCGCCACCGGCCAACGCGGGCGCGCGGCGAGCCGGCCGGCCGCCTCCCGCAGCGCGGCGGGCAGCCCGCCGCAGGCGGCGATCAGCGCCGCCACGGCCTCCGGCTCCGCCGCCACGCGCTGCGCCCCGATGAGCCGGGCCACCAGTTCCCGTGCCTCGCCGTCGGCCAGCGGGCCGAGCGTGAGCCGGCCCGCCGCCGCGGACGAGCGGCAGGTCACGATCGCGGCACAGCCCGGCGCCTGGGGCAGCAGTGCCGCGATCGACTCCGCGTCCGGCGCGTCGTCCAGCAGGACCAGGACCCGCCGGCCGGCCAGGGCCCGCTGGTACTCCGTCGCCAAGGCGTCGGCTTCGGTGGCCGCCGGGGCTGATCCGGCGCCCAGTGCCCGCAGGAACCCCGACAGCACGGCCGCCACATCCAGCCGAGCCCCCTGGCCGGCCTTCAGGTCGGCGAACAACTGGCCGTCGGGGTAGGCGTCCTGCACCTGGTGGCCGAGGTGGACCGCGAGCGCGGTCTTCCCGGTACCGACACCGCCGTCGATCACCGCGATCGACGGCTCTCGGCGTTCGGGGGCGGCCAGCCGACTACCCAACACCGCGACGGCGTCCTCCCGGCCGACGAAGTCACCGTTGGCGTGTGGGAGTTGACGTGGTCGCAGTCGGCCGCACCCGTCCTGGCGCCCAATCGGCCGCGCGGGCGCCCCGGTGACCAACTCTTGGTGGAGCTCCATGAGTTGGGGCCCGGGATTGAGGCCCAGCTCCTCGGCCAGCAGCTCACGCACTCGTTCGAACGAAGCGAGCGCTTCGGCCGTCCGCCCGCCTCGGTGGTGAGCGAGCGTCAGCAAGTAGTGGAAGCGCTCCCGCAGCGGATGCTCCGCGATCAGCGCTTCGGCCTCCGCCGCGACCTGTCGCCAGCCGCCGAGCCTGAGGTCGAGTTCCATCCGCAGCTCGATGGCGGCGAGTCGGCGCTCGGCGAGCTCACGGCGGGCCCGCTCGGCGAGCGGCCCCGGGACCCGGTCCAGGGCCGACCCCACCCACAGGCCCAATGCCTCGGTCAGGCACGCCCTGGCAGCCGACGGGTCGTCATGCCGGAGCGCGAAGCCGGCGGCGATCGCGTCGTCGAAGCGGTGGGCGTCGATCCGCTCCCGGGGCAAGTCGAGGCGGTAGCCGCCGGTGACCGATGCGACGGCCTGCGCGGCCGCCCCCGACGCCTGCCCCAGCGCCCGGCGCAGCCTGCTGACGTGCGTGCGCAGCACGCCGGTGGCGTTGCAGGGCCAGCGCTGCTCGTCCTCACCCCAGACCGCCTCGATCAGCCGCCGGTCGGTGACGGCCTGCTGCGGGG
This sequence comes from Kitasatospora sp. GP30, assembly GCF_029892145.1. Classification (NCBI taxonomy): domain Bacteria; kingdom Bacillati; phylum Actinomycetota; class Actinomycetes; order Kitasatosporales; family Streptomycetaceae; genus Kitasatospora; species Kitasatospora sp. GP30. The sequence continues at coordinate 57,028 of NZ_JARZAH010000036.1, read as the reverse complement.
TCAGCAGCAGCGCTGCCAGCACGGCCTGCTGCTGCGGCCGCCCGAGATCGAGCGGCAGCCGGTCGTGCCAGCCCCGCAGCGGCCCCAACAAGCTGAAGTCCAGCACAGCGCACCCCCCACCCACATATTCGTCGACAATCTCCTGATTATCGTTGATGGTGAGACTGGCCCCTTCCTGGAGCCTTGAGAGGGAGCCCCCGTCATGCCAGTGGCCAAGCCCGGCCGCACCACCACGACCGCCGCCGCCGGTGCGCAGGACCGGTCCGAGCATGCTGCCCAGCAGCTCACGCCCGACCTGCGGTTCAGCCTGCTCGGACCGTTGCGCGGCTGGGCGGGCACGGCCGAACTCGACCTCGGCAGGCCGCAGCAGCGTGAGCTCCTGGCCGTCCTGCTGACCGCCGCCGGCCGGCCGGTCTCCACCGACCTGCTGATCGACGGCCTCTGGGACCAGGCGGCCCGGCCGGCCGAGCCGCTGCGGGCGGTCCGCACCCACGTCTACCGGCTGCGCACCGAGCTGCGGAAGCACGGTGCGCAGGACGTGCTGGCCACTGTCGGGGACGGGTACGCCCTGCGGATCGAGCCGGACGCCCTGGACACCGACCAGTTCGAGCGCGCCTCGGCGCAGGCCGCGGCCGACCGGGCGGCCGGCCGACCGGCCGCCGCGACACGCGCCCTGCTCGACGCGGCCCTGGAGCTGTGGGCCGGCGAGCCGCTGACCGGCATGACCGGTCCGCACGCCGAAGCGGTACGGGTCCGACTCACCGAAGTCCACGCCCAGTTGCGGGAGGCGAAGCTTGAGCTCGACCTGGAGATCGGCGACCGGGCCGACGTGGCGGCCGAGCTCGGCGCCCTGGTGGTGGAACACCCCGGACGCCAGCGGCTGCGCGAGCTGCAGATGCTCGCGCTGCACCGTGCCGGGCGCACCGGAGAAGCGCTCGCGGTGTACGAGGACACCCGCCGCTACCTCGCCGGGCACGCCGGTGACCTCACGCGGGGCCGGCCACTGCCGGACCGGCGCCTGACCGACCTTCAGGCCCGGATCCTGCGTGCCGACCCGGAGCTCCTGCCGCAGCTGCCCGCCGGCGCTCCACCGGACCACCCGGCACCGGAGCAACTGCCGCGAGCAGCAGGTGACTTCACCGGCCGTGCCGAGCTGCTGGAGCAGCTCACCGGCTTGCTCGCGAGCCCGTCCCGGCCTTGCGTCACGATCACCGCCCTCGACGGGATCGGCGGAGTCGGCAAGACGGCGCTGGCCGTGCACGCCGCCGAGCGGCTGCGCGAGCACTTCCCCGACGGCCGCCTCTACGCCGACCTGCGCGGCGCCGGCCCCGAGAGCGCCGACCCCGCGGCCGTCCTGGTCCGCTTCCTGCAGGCGCTCGGCGCGGACGACAACGCGATCCCGCTGGACCTCGACGAACGCGTTGCGCTCTACCGCTCCCACCTCGCCGACCGCCGGGTGCTGGTGCTGCTGGACAACGCCGCCGACGCGGCACAGGTGACCGCCCTGCTGCCGGGAGCGGTCGGGTGCGCCGTCCTGGTCACCAGCCGGGCCCGGTTGACCGGGCTCGCCGGCGCCCGCCACCTCACGGTGGGCGCGCTGACCGAAGCGGAGGCCGTCGAACTCCTCGGCCGGGTCATCGGTCCGGAGCGGACCGCTGCCGAACCCGAGGAGTGCGCGACCGTGGTGGCCGCCTGCGACCGCCTGCCGCTGGCGATCCGGATCGCCGGCGCCAGGCTCGCCGCCCGGCCGGACTGGACCGTCGCCGAGCTCGCCGGCCGACTGGCCGACGAGCACCGCCGCCTGGCCGAACTGGCGGTCGGGGACACGGCGGTGGCGGCCACCTTCGCGCTCTCCTACGCCGGACTGACGCCGGCCCAGGCCGGCGCCTTCCGGCTCCTCTCCCTGCCGAACGTCCCCGAGATCGGCCTCGACAGTGCGGCGGCGCTGCTCGGCGTCGGTACCACCGAGGCCGATGTGCTGCTCGAGGACCTCACCGACCTCAACCTCCTGGACCCACGAGCCGTCGGCCGGTACGGCAGCCACGATCTGATCAGGCTCTACGCCTCCGAGTGCTGCACCCGCGAGGAGGCGCCGGAGACCAAACGGCAGGCCCTCGCAAGGCTGCTGGACTTCTGCCTCGCCAGCGCCCGCCAGGCCGAGGCCGCCGCCCACTCCGTCCCAGTCGGGCAGCGCGACCTGACCGGGACGCCGACCGCCGCACCGGGCCTGGAGTTCGACTCCGCCGAGCAGGCGGTCGGCTGGATGCGAACAGAGGCGCAACTCCAGCAGGCGATGGTCGCAGCTGCTCTGACGGATCATCATCTTCCACTGGTCCAAGCCGCTGACCTGATCGACAAGTTGGGCTCGGTCCTGTTCACCAGGACCCACTCCTGGTCGGTGGCGGACCTGGCCTCCCGGACCGCGGCCGTCGCCGCCACCCGGGGAGACCGGCGGTGCGAGGCGCTCGCGCGGTACGTACGCGGCAACATGCTCTACCACGTCAACGACTTCCAGCAGGCCGAGCAGGAGCTCACCCGTACGATCGCGCTCTGCGTCGATGACGCGACCCGGCGGGTGCGCGCCTGCGCGCTGCTCGCGCTCGGCTACAACGCACGCGTCTACGGACGGTTCGAGGAGGCCCGCGGCTACTGCGAGGAGTCGATCGCCCTGTTCGAGAGCCTGGGTGACCACCACTCGGCCGGCGGCGCCCTCGGGGAACTCGCCTTCAACTACGCCAAGCTCGACCGGTTCTCCGAGGCACGGGCGGCCGCCGAGCGGGGCGTCCAGCTCACCGGGTCCGCCACCTCGATCACGCAGGCGACCAGCCGCTACTCACTGGCCCGAGTGCTGCGCCTGTGCGGCGCTCCGGCCGCCGCGCTGAGCTGCGCCGAAGAACTGCTCCCGGTGCTGCGCGCCCTCCACCTCTCGGCGTTCGAGGCCGCCACGGGCAACCTGATCGCGCAGATCCACCTGGAAGCGGGCGACGACCGGCAGGTGATCGAGGTCGCCGAGGCGATGCTGCCACTGGCGCACCAGACCAGCGGCATGCTGGAGGCGGGCCTGCTCCGTTCGCTCGGCGTCAGCCTCGCCAGGCTCGGCCACCCGGCCCGGGGTCGTGCCTGCCTGGACGAAGCCGTGGAGATCTACCAGACGCTCGGGGTGCCCTCGGAGGCGGCGGACACCCTGGCTCTCCTCGCGAAGCCGCCGTTCGGCTGACGCACTGTCGGAGCACCGGGTCCGGCGCGCGCCACCGCGCGCCGGCCCGCTCCGGTCCGGGCCCGGGAGGTCTCAGCCAGGGCCTCTCAGCACCGGCCGACTCCCGTTCCGGCTCCCGCTCCCGCCCCGGCCCTGACCCGGGCGTAGGCGACCACCAGTTCGTGACAGGAGTAGCGGGCGGGCCGGGGGGAGGTCAGCAGCGCGGCATCGACCAGCGCCTCCAGGATCCGCTCGGCCTGCGCCTCGGGCAGGCCCATCGTCGCCGCGGCGGCCGTCAGGCTCCAGTCCTGCGACGGCGTCGCCACCAGGGCCAGGAGGGCCCGGGCCTGCGCGCCGGTGAGTCGGCCGAAGGCCAGGTCGCACGCATTCTCGAAGCCCGCGTCGGCGGCCTCCAACTCGCCCAGCAGGCGGCTGTCGTCCGACACCCGGGCAGCCATCGACGCCACCGTCCAGGCCGGTCGTCGAGCCAGCCGAGTGGCCAGCACGCGGACGGCGAGCGGCAGTTCGCCACAGGCGGCGGTGAGCGCGGCCACGGCCTCCGGTTCCGTGCCGGCCCGATCGGCGCCGAGGATCGCGCAGACCAGCCGGGCGGACTCGGCCGGCCGCAGGCAGTCGAGCCGAACGGCCGCGGTCACCCCGATCGCCGGACGCGATCGCGCACTGATCAGCACCGCGCAGCCCGCCGCGCCGGGCAGCAGCGGGGTGAGCTGCGCGGCATCGCGCGCGTCGTCCAGCACCACCAGGACGGACCGGCCGGCCAGCACCGACCGGTACAGGGCCGCGCGTTCGGAGAGGCCGTCGGGGATCCGGTCAGCGGGCACACCGAGCGCGGTCAGGAATCCGGCCAGGACCTCGTCGGCGCCCGCCGGCTCCTCGGTCGAGCCGCGCAGGCAGGCCCACAACTGCCCGTCACGGAAGTCGGCGGCCACCGCTTGCGCGACCGAGACGACCACGGAGGTCTTGCCCGCCCCGCCCATCCCCGTGACCAGGCCCACGGCATGACCGCCGGCGCGGACCGCGGCGGTCAGCAGCGCGATCTCCTCCTCCCGCCCGACCAGGTCCGCGGGCGGGGAGGGCAACTGGCGTGGCGGAGCGGCGGATTCGGTCCCGCCGAACGGCTCGATGCCGGCCGGTGCGCTCCGGGGTCCCGGGTCGCACCCGCGCAGGATGGCCTGCTGGACCGTGGCGAGCTCGGCGCTCGGATCGATCCCGAGCTCGTCCAGCAGGCGCTCGCGCACCTGGTGGTACACGTCCAGCGCCTCGGCCTGCCTGCCGCACCGGAACAGCGCCGTCATCCGCAGCGCCTGCAGGCGCTCGGCGAACGGGGTGAGCTCAGAGGCCACCGCCAGGTCGGCCAGGATCTCCGCGTGGCGGCCGAGCACCAGTTGACACTCGAACCACTGGAGCCGGGCCCGCTCCCGGTGCTGGGCGAGCACCTCGCGCTGGCGCTCGCAGAGCGGTCCGATCGCGCCGACCAGTGCCGTGGCGCCGTTCCAGAGGTTGAGCGCCGCTTGCAGGCGGGCCGCGTCGGCCCGGGCGTCGCCCAGCAGCGGTGCGTTGGCGAGCCGCGCGAACTCCAGGGCGTCCACCGCCGATCGGGGCACCTTCAGGGCGTATCCCCTCCCGACCCGGACGATCAGTTCCGGGCCGAGGGCCTTCCGCAGCCGCAGCACATAGGTGGTGATCGTGGAGCCCGCGCTGCGCGGCGGCCGTTCCCCGTACAGGCCGTCGATGAGTTCGTCCACCCCGACCGGCCGCCCCGCCTGCAGCGCCAGCGCGGCGAGCAGGGAGGTCTGGGTCGGCGACATCGGCCGCAGGCGCTCCTGACCCGCCATCACCTCCGGTACGCCGAGCAGCGCGAAGCGCCACGGGGCCTCGGTCGCGGCCGCGCCCCCCGTGGGCGGGCTCGACCGCCGCTGCGCCGGCAGCAGAAGCCGGAGCGCTCCGTCTTGGCCCGCGCGCTGGACCCCCTCCCCCGCCTGGGGGAACGCGCTGACCTCCGCTGTCCTCCGGGCGAGTCCAGTGCCTGCCGCCAGCGGCATCCCGCTCCACCTTCCCTCTGCGTCCGCGCCCGGTGCGCATCGCACCGGGCGGTCCCTGACGCCGGCGATGCTGCCAGGGGCCGATCGACAGAACATTGACGGCGCAGCTGGAGCCCGGGGGCGGCGTCTACTGGGGTGTCCGGCTGTCCGGAATCCTGGCCAGAGTCGATCCAGAGCCGTTGAAAGCCGTCTGAACGGGCTGTCCCCCGACCGACAGGGCTGCGCCCGGGACGGGCTACCCCCGGCCGGGCGAATCAGTGATCCGGTGATGCCTCCTCACCCACCTGGTGGGAACGCTCGCAGTAGCCCACCGACGAATCGAAGGAGAGAGATCATGCCCAAGGCGGTCAGGTACGACGAGTTCGGCGGAATCGACGTGTTGCGCGTCGAGGAGGTGGCACGCCCGGTGCCCGGGGACGGGCAGGTCCTGGTACGCGTGAAGGCGGCCGGCATCAACCCCGGTGAGGCGCTGATCCGCACGGGGGCGTTGGCGCGGATCTTCCCGTCGACGTTCCCCTCCGGGCAGGGCAGCGACCTCGCCGGGGTCGTCGAGGAGGCCGGCGCCGGGGCCGACGGGTTCTCGCCCGGCGACGAGGTGATCGGGTTCAGCGACAAGCGGGCCTCCCAGGCCGAGCTGGTCCTGGTGGAGTCCGGTGACCTCACGCGCAAGCCGGAGCAGGTCTCATGGGAGGTGGCAGGCAGCCTGTACGTCGTCGGCACGACCGCGTGGGCGGCGGTACGCGCCGTCCACCCCGAGAAGGGCGAGACCGTCGTCGTCTCCGGGGCCGCGGGGGGAGTCGGCTCACTCGCCGTCCAGCTCGCGCGCCGCACCGGGGCCACCGTCATCGGCCTGGCGGGCAAGGGCAACCACGAGTGGCTGACCAGCCGCGGCGTGATCCCGGTCGCGTACGGCGAGGGCGTCGCGGACCGGATCAGGGCCGCCGCGCCCAACGGCGTGGACGCCTTCATCGACACCTTCGGCAGCGGGTACGTCGAGCTGGCCCTGGCCCTCGGCGTCCCGGCGGAGCGCATCGACACCATCGCCGATTTCGCGGCGGCCGAGAAGTACGGGGTGAAGGCCGATGGGAGCATCGCGGCCGGGCCGGGCGCCAAGGTGCTCGCCGAGCTTGCCGGCCTGATCGCCGACGGACACCTCGACGTGCCGATCGCGAAGGTCTACCCGCTGGCGCAAGTCCGCGAGGCCTACACCGAGCTCGAACGCCGCCACACCCGCGGCAAGATCGTCCTCAGGCCCTAGCGGGGGTCCACCGCGCGTCAAACGCTGCGGGCGGGTACAGACTGGAGAGGTCCGTCCAGCCGCGAGTCCGGGCGCGGCCGCCGCCAGGAGTCGGCGTCGCCGCCCAGGGAGGCGTTCGACATGGATGCGAGTCTGCCGGAACTGCGCCTCGCCGACTGGCGCGCGACCAAGGACACGCTGCACCTGTACTGCCAGATCCTGGGAAAGATCCGGCTCGCGACCACACCGCCACGCAACCACTGGTGGAACGCCCCGCTCTACGTCGACGTGCGCGGCCTCACCACCCGGCGGCTGCACCACCAGGGCACGACGTTCGAGATCACGATCGACCTCGTCGACCACGCCCTGGTCGTACGGACCTCCGACGGCCGCACGACCTCGTTCGAACTCGGCGACGGGCTGCCCGTCGCCGAGTTCGACGCCCGTCTCCACCAGGCCCTGAAGGAGCTGGGAGTCGACGTCGTCATCAGGGAGCAGCCGTTCGGCGTCCCGATGACGACACCGTTCCCCAAGGACCGGGAACACGCCGCCTGGGACCGGGACGCCCTCGAACGCCTCTACCGGATCCTGGACTGGTCGGACACGGTGTTCGAGGAGTTCAGCGGCTGGTTCAACGGCAAGACCAGCCCGGTGCACCTCTTCTGGCACAGCTTCGATCTCGCGGTCACCAGGTTCTCCGGCCGCCCGGCGCCACCGCTGGACACCGACCGCGTCACCCGGGAGGCGTACACCCACGAGGTCATCTCGTTCGGTTTCTGGCCCGGCGACGACAACCTCGGCGACGCCGCCTACTACTCCTACACCGCCCCGGCACCTGCCGGACTCCGCGACCAGCCGCTCGCCGCCGGCAGCTGGGTCGAGTCCGGCACGGGCCTGCTGGCGATCCTGCCCTATGAGACCGTCCGCACCTCACCGGAGCCGGCCACGACCCTCCTCGCGTTCATGCAGAGCGCCTACGAAGCCGGTGCCCGCCTCGCCGACTGGGACACCGGCAGCCTGGAGTCGACCTGGTGCCCCAGCCCCGACCAGCTGCGGCAACTGCGTGCCGAAGCGACGGCCGAGCTCGGCCGCCCGGCCACGGGAAGCTCCTGAGCGGGCGGTGCGGCAGCGAGGCGTTTGCCGACCGCAGGTAGCAGGTAGCCTGCGGCGACGTCCGGGCGCTCAGCGGGACCGCACCGGTCACATCGCTCGTTCAACGCTCCACAGCGGCAGCCGCTCGAAGAAGGTGACCGCCTCTTCACGCCATCGCGGCCGCCAGCCGGCGGCCACCAGACAGGCCTGTTCGGCATGGCGCCGCATGTCCGCCCGCATCCTGTCCGCCACACCGCGGCGTTCGCCGATCTCGCGGACGGCGGCGATGGTCTCCGGCGTGCAGGCGGGATCGCCGAGCGCGGCCTCCAGCACGGCGCGCTCGGCGTCACCGAGGGGTGCGGACAGCAGGGCGCTGACGGTGTAACTGTGCTTCCCGTCGCGGATGTCGGTGCCGGTCGGCTTGCCCATGGTGGCCGCGTCCCCGAACAGGTCCAGGTAGTCGTCGCGCAGCTGTCCGCAGATCCCGACCAGCCGCGCGTAGCGGCGCAGGTCGTGCTCGAAGAGTGCCGGCTGCTCACCTGCCGCCAGCAGGCCCAACTGCAGGGGCGCCAGGATCGAGTAGCGGGCGGACTTGTAGTCGGCCACCCGGTGCAGGAGGTCCTCGTCCGGGGCGGTGGGGGTGAAGTCGCGTTCCAGGTCGATGATTTGGCCCATGAACGTGTCGGCTGCCGCCCGGGTCTGCACCTCGGTCATGGCCTGCCGCACCGCGCCGGGGACCTTCGCGTCCAGGAGCACCCGCAGGGACAGGGCCAGGGCGAGATCACCGGCGAGCACGGTGAGGCCGAGCGCCGCGTGCGGGTGGTGGGGGAACTGCTCGCGGTAGGCGTAGTAGGTGGAAGGTGCGCCCCGGCGGGTGGGGCTGTCGTCGATGAGGTCGTCGTGCACCAGGCCGTGCGTCTGCAGCAGTTCGATGCTCAGCGCCGCGTCGTCCAGCCCGTCGACCGGCTCGGCAGTCACCAGCCGAGCCGCCTCATGCAGCAGGACGACCCGCATCCGCTTGCCACCGCGCAACGACAGGTCCCGCAGCAACTCCAGGCAGGCCGGGGTGAAACGGCTGAACGACGGCGCGTCGAGCCTGGTGCCCAGCGTGTCGAAGTACTCCTCGAAGAGCGTGTTGAACCGGCGCGCGTATCCGGCAGCACGGTGCAGCAGCTGCTCGTCGAGGCCGACGGCATCGGTCATGACAAGGTCCTCCTGGTCAGGGCATGGATCGCACGCTCGTAGACGCAGAACGGTAGTGGCTGGTGCCACGGGCAACGTGCGCGCGGTGGTGTCAGGGGGTGTACCGGGCCGCCTGAGGGGGCGGGTGCGACCGAACCGTCTCCTCGACCCGTCCCTTCTGGCTGAGCGACCGTGCTGCGCCGGCTGTGCCCGGTGAGCCGGCCGCCGGTCCGTCCGTCTCCGGGCGGTCCGTTGACTACTGACGGAGTGTGAGACCTTGCCCCAGCAGTCCTCTTTCCCCGCCGCCCGGCGGCTTCGGGCCGGTCGGCTGGCCGCCGTCGCGGCCACCGCCGCCCTGGTCGCCGCAGGTGTGGCGGCACCGGCCGCCGAGGCCGCGAGCCAGGGCCGCACCGAGCTGCCGTCCGGGATTCCCCAGGGGGGCTCGGGCACCCTGGCCGACACCGGTGCGGCCCCGGGCAACTGGGGGATGTCGCTGCGGGTCTACCTGGCCGGAAAGGACCCGGTCGGCATGGTCAAGGCCGCGCAGCGGGTCGCCGATCCGTCCGGGCACGACTACGCCCACTACCTGACGCCCGCCCAGTTCGACCAGCGCTACGGCACCACCGCGGCCCAGACGGCGAAGGTCAGCGACTGGCTCAGCGGCTTCGGCATGCACGTCACCGGCGCCAACGCCCACTACCTGACGGTCACCGCGACCGTGGACCAGGTGCAGCAGGCGTTCGCCACCTCGATGCACGCCTACGCCTGGCGGTCGGGGCAGCCTCCGCAGCTGCTCCGTCCGGCGAGCGCGGTCTCGGTGCCGGCCGCACTCGGCCACGACATCAGCACGGTGCTCGGCCTGGACGACGACAAGCCCGTCATTCCGTACACCCCTGGTACGGCGGCGCCGGCCGGGGCCGCGGCGCCCCAGGCCCCGGCACCCCGCACCACGGCACCCCGAGCCGCAGCACGTCAGAGTGCCGCGGCCACCCCGCCCTGCTCGCAGTGGTGGGGCCAGAGCAGCTCGCCGATCCCGGCGGTCAACGGCCGCACCAGTGCCATCGACGCGGTCTGCGGCTACACCCCGCAGCAGCTGCGCGACGCCTACGGGGTGACCAACAGCCAGTACACCGGCAAGGGCCGCACGGTGGCCGTGGTACTGGACGGGGCGCTGCCCACCATGGAGGCCGACGCCGACAAGTTCTTCGCCGCGCACGGCGTGCCAGGCTTCGCCCCCGGCCAGTACAGCGAGAACTTCGGCCCGAACTTCGCCGCCTCCTGCCGCGGGAACTCCGACGCACCGGAGGAGCCGCTGGACGTGGAGACGCTCCACATCGCCGCGCCGGACGCCAAGGTGGTCTACGTCGGCGCCGACTGCGACATGACCGGCGGCTACGGCGGCGGCAGCCTCGCCTTCCTGGACGCACACACCCGGATCGTGGACCAGCACCTCGCGGACGTGGTGACCGACTCGTTCCCCACCCGGGAGGACGGCGACTCGCCCGCCACCGTGGCGGCCTGGGACCAGGTGTTCCAGCAGGGCGCGCTGGAGGGCATCGGCTTCGACTACTCCTCCGGCGACTACGGTGACGGCGCGTCCGGGGAGGACGCGGGCTCCCCGCGCAACGTGGCCTTCCCGGCTTCCGACCAGTGGGCGACCTCCGTCGGCGGCACCACGCTGGAGATCGGCAAGAACGGCCAGGTGACCGGCGAACTCGGCTGGGGCAACAACGCGGCGCAGATCGACCCGCAGGGCACCGGGTACCTGACCCCGCCGCCCGGGCAGTTCTTCATGGGCTCCGGCGGCGGTCGCAGCAACCTGGTCAACGAGCCCTGGTACCAGAAGAACGTGGTCCCCCCGGCCCTGGCGACCGATGGAGGAACCGGGCCGGCCCGCCGGGTGCAGCCGGACATCGCCGCCGACGGCGACCGCGCCACCGGTTGGCTGATCGGTTTCACCACTCCGGGCGGCGCCTACCACGAGGAGGTGGGGGCCGGCACCAGCGGCTCCTCCCCGCTGATCGCCGCGCTCGAAGCCGATGCGGCCCAGGCCGCCGGCCACGCGCTCGGCTTCGCCAACCCGCTGATCTACAAGCTGCACCACACCCCGGCGATCCGCGACATCGTGCCGGCCCCGGCCGGTCAGGAGCCCTGGGCGGTGACCTTCCTGCCGAAGTGGGACGACCCGACCGCCTTCAACAGCTACCTGACCCAGTTCGACCAGGACGGCTCGCTGAAGACCGCCCCCGGCTACGACGAGGTCACCGGCGTCGGCTCGGCGACCGCGGACTTCGTGCGTTCCTTCGCCCGGCACTGACCGCCGCAGCGCATCGAAGCCGTTCGCTCCACCGTCACGGTGGCGGTGGAACGAACGGCGGCTCGGGTGGTGACTCCGGGGTCGGGCCCGGACAATCGGGTCATGGCAGGCCTTGAAGCGAACCCCGGAACAGTGCATCTCGCCCATGGGGCGGGCTACGTCAGCCCTGGCGTCGCGCTCGGTGAGTCGGTCTCGGGCATCATCCGCATCGACGAGTGCGGTTGGGTGCACGTCACGCAGAAGGACGGAGCCCGGGTGTCGTTCCCGCCGCATGCCGTGGAGCGCATCACCTGGGGCGAGCCCACCGCCTAGACCCGGGCCCGCCGCGTCCTCCCTTGCCGGCACCGCCTCGGATCGGCCCGCAGCGTCCCGCGAGGTTCGCGACCCGATAGCCATGGGTAGGCAAGGGTGCACTGAACGTAGGCGGCAGGAGGGAACCGGAATGAGCGGTCAACCGGCAGGGGCGACGGACGCTGGCGATGGCCAGGCTGCGGCACCGTACGAGGAGGCCGATGTCATCTTCCACGGCGGTGAGATCGTGACCGTCGCCGCCGACGCGGACGAGTCCGCTCCCGGTCCCGAGGCGGTGGCCGTCAAGGACGGTGTCATCGTCCACGTCGGCGACTACCGGGAGGCCGTCGGCCGCTGGCAGGGGCCGCGAACGCAGGTGCGCGACCTCGCCGGTCGCGCACTGCTGCCCGGGTTCATCGACGCCCACGGCCACCTGGGCGGCATCGGGCTGCAGGCCACCCTCGCCAACCTGCTGGCCGCCCCCGACGGGGACGTCACCGACATCGCCTCGCTCCAGGAGAAGCTGCGCGCGTGGGCGAAGACCCCGGTGGGCGCCTTCTCCAAGTGGATCATCGGGTTCGGCTACGACGACGCCATGCTCGCCGAACGCCGCCACCCCACCCGTGAGGAGCTGGACGCGGTGTCCACCACGCGGCCGGTGCTGGCCATCCACCAGTCCTTCCACCTCGGGGCGGTGAACAGCCGCGGTCTGCGGGAGTTGGGCTACACCAAAGCCACTCCTGACCCGGACGGCGGCGTGATTCGCCGTCAGGTCGATCCGCTGGAACGGCCGTTCGGCGAGCCCAACGGCGTGCTGGAGGAGACCGCTTTCAGCCCTGCCTCCGAACTGGCCACCAAGGGCCTGCCGTTGACCGCCCTGGCCGCCCTCTTCAGCAAGGGCGTGGCGTCGGCCGCGAGCTTCGGCTTCACGACCGTCCAGGAGGGCGGCGCCACGCTGGAGAACCTCCAGGCACTGCGGGATGCCGCGGCCGTCGTGCCGTTCAAGATCGACGTCGTCGCCTACGCGCGGGCCGACGAGGCGACGGCATCACTGGAGGAGGACCCGGTCCGTGCGAGCCAGGAGTACCACCGGGGCGTGCGGGCGGCCGGGGTGAAGATGTACCTGGACGGGTCCCCGCAGGGCCGCACCGCCTGGCTCACCGAGCCCTACAAGGAGCGGCCGGAGGGCACGCCCGAGGGCTACTGCGGCTACCCCACCATCGAGGACCCCAAGGTCGTGCTCGACCAGGTGCGCACCGCGTACGCCAAGGGCTGGCAGGTGCTGGCACACGTCAACGGGGACGCCGCGATCGACCAGTTCATCGAGGCGGTCGAGACCGCCGCCGATGGGGTCGACCCCGGCGACCGGCGGACGGTGGCGATCCACGCCCAGACCGCCCGCGAGGACCAGATCGAGGACTTCGCCCGCCTGGGCATCATCCCGTCCTTCTTCTCCATGCACACCTTCTACTGGGGCGACTGGTACCGCAAGACCGTCCTCGGGCGGAAGCGGGCCGCGACCATCTCCCCGGCCCGCTGGGCCGTCGACCGGCAGATGGTCTACACCTCGCACCACGACGCCCCGGTGGCCCTGCCCAACTCGATCGCCATCCTGTCCAGCCAGGTCACCCGCCGCACCCGCACCGACCAGGTCGTCCTCGGGCCCGAGCAGTGCGTGTCGGCCCTGGACGCGGTCAAGTCCATCACCATCAACGCCGCCCACCAGTACTTCGAGCAGGACCGCAAGGGCAGCATCGAGGTCGGCAAGCTCGCCGACCTGGTGATCCTCTCCGCGAACCCGCTGACGATCCCGCCGGACGAGATCAAGGACATCACGGTCGCCGAGACCATCAAGGAGGGGACCACCATCCACTCCGCCGCCGCCGTGAGCAGCGACGACCCCGAGCCCGGGCTCGAAGTCCCGACCGACTACCAGTGGCACGGCTGCTGCTGACGGTCCATCAGTCGGCATCAGTCCCGAAACCCTGATCGGCAGGACGATTCCCGTGCGGTGCAGTGGAGTTGGCGGCCGACGCGGCGATCCGACCGAGAGGCGCGTGACGACGGGCACGGGAACGGCTCGCCAGGTGGAGCAAAAAGGCCGGCCCGGCACACCAAGTGTGCCGGGCCGGCCTTTGCTACTGAGTAGCGGGGACAGGATTTGAACCTGCGACCTCTGGGTTATGAGCCCAGCGAGCTACCGAGCTGCTCCACCCCGCGTCGGTGAACATCACTCTACGGCACTGCGGTCGGTATGCGAAATCCGGTCGCGGCGGGGCTTCGGTCCCGGCGGTGAAGACCCTCCCCCGCAGCCTCGACAAGCTCGGGCCGGCTCAGGCGGGTCAGCCGGCGAACCCCGGCACCACCAGGCCGGACTCGTACGCGATCACCACCGCGTGGGTCCGGTTCTGCGCGCCGAGCTTGGTCAGCACGTTCCCGACGTGCGTCTTCACCGTCTCCAGGCTCACCCTGAGCGCCTCCGCGATCTCCGGGTTGGACAGGCCGGTGGCCATCAGCCGCAGCACCTCCTCCTCCCTGCCGGTCAGCGCCGCCTTCGGCAGCGCCTCGGCGGAGGCCAGCGGGCGGGCGGCGACCATGCGGCGCAGTGCCGCCGGGAAGAGGATCGCCTCCCCCGCCGCCACCACCCGCACCGCCTCCGCGATCTGCCGGACCGGCAGCCGCTTGAGGACGAACCCGCTGGCCCCCGCGCTGAGCGCGGCGGTGACGTAGTCGTCGTTCTCGAAGGTGGTGATCACCACGACCTTCGGCGGTCCGCCAGGTCCGCCAGGTCCGCCAGGTGCGGCCGGTGCGGCCAGCAACTGCCGGGTGGCCTCGATCCCGTTGCGGCGCGGCATCCGCACGTCCATCAGGACCACGTCCGGCCGCAGTCGCCGCGCCTGCTCGACCGCCTCGACACCGTCGGCGGCCTCGCCGACCACCGTGATGCCCGGCTGGGCCGCGAGCAGCATGCGCAGACCGCTGCGGGTCACCTCGTCGTCGTCCGCGATCAGGAGGGTGACGGGGGCGGTGGTAGAAGCGGCGTCGGGGCCGGCCTCGGGGCCCGTCACGCCGAAAGCCGGACCGGCAGCCGGACCGCCAACCGCCAGTGCTGCGGTCCGTCCGGGCCGGCGTCGAGGTCACCGTGCAGCAGCCGCACCCGCTCGGCCAGCCCGGGCAGACCGTGCCCGGAGGTCGGGAAGGCACCCCGGCCTGCCCCCGCGCCCGTGCCCGTCCCGGTCCGGTTGACCACGGTGAGCTCCAGTCCGTCCGGCGCGGCCACCACCCGGACCTCGATCGGACCACCCGCCCCGTGCCGCAACGCGTTCGTCAGCCCCTCCTGCAGGATCCGGTACGCCGCCCGGGAGAGCGTCCCCTGCACCTGGTCCAACTGGCCCGACAGCTCCGGCTCCACCACCGCACCCGCGTGCCGCAGCCGCTCCAGCAGCTCGGGCAGGTCGGCCAGGGTTCGGGTCGGCGCCGTCCCCGCCTCCTCCTCGCGCAGCACGCCCAGCACGTAGTCCAGGTCCTCCAGCGCGGCCCGGGTCGACTCCTCGATGCTGCGCAGGGCGGCCCGCGCCGCCACCGGGTCGGCGGAGAGCACCTCGCCCGCCACCGCCGCCTGGATCGTGGCCGCCGTCAGCGTGTGCCCGATCGAGTCGTGCAACTCGTGGGCCAGCCGGTTGCGTTCGGCCAGCTGCTGCTCCCGCTCGGCCGCCAGCGCGAGCCGCTCGGCCGACGACGGCCCCAGCAGCCTCGGCGCCAACCACCGCAGAGCGCCCGTCAGCACCGCGCACAGCGCCGGCACCAGGAGCAGGCAGGCGAGCGCCAGCACCCAGCTCCAGACGCCCGTCACCCGCACCTGCCAGTTGAACAGGCTCAGCCCCGCGTTGCCGCCGGTCCACCCGTCGGGCAGGGCCATGCCCGCGCCGAGCAGCACCAGGCTCGCCAAGCCTCCCGTCCACCCCAGTGCCACGTGCAGCAGCAGCCAGAGCGGAGTGCGCCAGCGGTCGGCAGCGGACGGCACGGCGCGGGCCGGCGCGGCAAGGCTCGGCCCGGCGCCGGTTGAGCGCGCCGGCTGACGACTCGCCACCAAGTCCGGCAGCGGCACCCTCAGCAGTCGACGGGCGCAGGCGATCAGCACCCGCCGCGTGGTGCGGGCCAGCCCGAGCACGGCAACCAGCGCCGCCCAGACCAGCAGGGCCAGCCCGGCCTGGACTCCGTAGGGAGCCGAGCGCCAGAGCAGCGCCGGCACCATGGCGAAGGGCAGCAGTGGCAGGCTCAGCAACGCGCCGCAGTAGGCGAACAGCGCACCCGCATACGTGGAGCCGCGCAGCAGCGGCCGGATTCCCCTGATCATGATCGCCAGTATGGCCGGGCAGCTCACCTGCGGCCTCCCCCGATCGAGGGAGCGTTTTCTCCCGCCTTCCCGCGATGCGCGCCCCGCGGTCCGGCAACCAGGATCGTGCCCTGCCACGTTGACGGATGGGGACGGCCGATGAACACGCAAGAGCTGGAGACGTCACCGAAGCCCCCGGCGCCGACCTCGACTCAGGCCCAGGGCACTGGAGCGGACCGGCACACCACCCCCTGCTCCCGGGGGCGCGGCCGAAGCGGACAGCCTGCGACCGACGCGAACGGCCTGGCCGCGACGGCCGTCGAACTGGGTGTCAACGCCTTGATCAGCTCGCTCTTCCTCATCGGCGGCCTGCTCGGCCTCGTCGGCCTGGTCCTGGGCACCGCCGCCCTGACGAGAGCCATGAGCACTGGCACCAGCACCGGCCGGCGCCAGTCCGTCACCGCCATGGTGACGTCGTTCATCGCGATCGCGGTCTCCGCCCTGGTTGTGCTCCTCGCCCTCTGGTGCGCCCACCTCGCCCAGGGCTCCTACCAGTTCAACCACGTCCACCAGTACGGCAGAAGGCTGATGCAGCTCATGCTGGGGCGCGCTTGAGCGGTGGGCCGATCGCCCTGCCCCCGTTCCCCGCCGGCCCTGCCGTTCTGCCTGACGCGCTCGCGGCCGACGCCACCCACCACCGCCGGTCTCCCCGGGGCAGGGAAACGGGACGGGCGCGGCCGGTGTCAGCCGAAGTGCCGGACAGTCGCCGGATTGGCGGGTTCGTACGGATGCCACTGGGCCGCGGCGGGCCCGCCGGTGGCGACGAAGGCCGCGGCCGCTCGGGAGAACGTGTCGCCGAGCGAGCGGACGGCGGCGGTGGCCTCGCCGAGCATGGGGCTGTCGGGGTAGGCGTCGAAGTTGTCGAAGAAGAAGGGGAGTTCGACGCAGTGCGCGGCGCCCAGAGCTGCGGGGTCGGGTGCCGGGGCGTAGTCGAAGCGGTAGACGTAGGTCGGGTTGCCGTGCGCGGCGTGGCGGTCGGCGATGGCGAGGGTGTCTTCGTGGAAGACGAGCCCGGTCTCAAGCTCGGTCAGGATGTCGGCCGGGGTCGCGTTCGGCAGCCGGGCGGCGGTGCGGTCGTACCGCTCGTCGCCGCCGTCGATCTGTCCGGCCGCGATCGAGCGGGCCCGGTCGGAGCTGATCGCCCGGATGCGCGGGTCGAACGCGAAGAAGGAGGTCATCTCGTTCCTGGTGGTGCCGGTCAGCAGGTCCTTGCCGTCGAGGCGCCCGTCGACCAGCGCCTGCTGCCACGTCGCGGGGATCCCGGAGGCGCCGAGGACGGGGTACATCGGCGGGGCGACGTTGCCGGGGCGGGCGAGGTCCTGGGAGAGCCGCTGATAGCCGGCCAGGATCCGGTCGACCGGGACGGCGCGCAGCGCGGTGCGCGGGTCCCGGGTGCCGTCCAGGCCGAGGATGCCGAGGAAGCGTCGGGCGTGCTCGCTCGCCTCCTCGGGGTTCTGCGGGGCGAGCCCGAACGGACCGCTCTGGGTGACGACCCGGTTGACGTGCGGGCCGGTGATCGGGGAGACGGCGAGGTAGAGGGCGGAGAACGCCCCGGCGGACTGGCCGCCGACGGTGAGCTTGCCGGGGTCTCCTCCAAAGGCCGCGATGTCGCGCCGCACCCAGGCGAGGACGGCGGCCTGGTCCTGCACGCCGAGGTTCTCGATGCCGAGGTCCGGCAGGTAGAGGTAGCCGAGCGGGCCGAGGCGGTAGTTGGCGGTGACGACAACGATCCCGCCGGCGGCGGCCAGGTGCCGGCCGTCGTACCAGTCCCAGCCGCCGGACCCGCTGGTGAACCCGCCGCCGTGGAACCACACCAGCACCGGCAGGGCGCGCGGGGCGGACCCGTCAGCCGGTGGACGGGGGGTCCACACGTTGAGGGTGAGGCAGCCGTCCTCGTTCCAGTCGGGGGTGCGTGGTCCCATGACCGCTTCGAGCCGGGAGGGGCTCTGCGGGACGGACGGGCCGGGGCGGTCGGCGTCACGCACGTCCGGCCACGCGGGGTGGCGCACGGGGGCGGCGAAGCGCCGGTCCCCCACTGGCGAAGCGGCGTAGGGGATGCCGCGGAACGCCGCGACGCCGCCCTCGGCAGTGCCTCGGACACTGCCGGACTCGGTGTTCACAACGGGACGCTCGATCAGGGTCATCGGTGCCGCCTTCCGTGCAGAAGTGGGATGGCTCTGGTCTATCGCCATGAGACGGGAAGATGCGATGATTCGGCTATCCCTGCGCGATCTACGCCAGGGATCATGGAATCTGGCCGGATATGAGACACCCGAGGCAGGAACTGGACGAGACGGACCGGCGGATCGCCGCCGTCCTGATGGCATCGCCGCGAGCGTCCTGGCGGACGGTCGCCGAAACCCTCCGCCTCTCCGAGCGCACGATCGTGCGCCGTGCAACGCCGCTGCTGCACGACGGCACGCTGCGGCCCACGGCGGTCCGCAATCCCAGCCGCTTTCCCGGGCTGATCCCGATGGCCCTGCGGATCCGGTGCCGCCCCAGCCGCATCACGGCGATCGCCGCCGGACTGGCACGACGGCCCGACACCGTGTGGGTCGACATCCTCGGCGGCGGGGACGAGATCAGCGCCGTACTGTTCCTCGACGGTCCCCAGACCCGCACCGCGCTGCTCCTGCGCGACCTGCCCGCCACGACCGGCGCCCAGGCCTGGGACGCCTATGACCTGATGAAGGTGTTCCCCGCAGGTTTCGCCTGGAGCGCGGGACTGCTGACCACCGGTCAGTTCAGCTCCCTCGCCCCCATCCTGACCGAGCCAGGGGACACGCCGGAGCTCCACCCTCTTGACGATGCACTCATCGACCAGCTCACCGCGAACTCGCGCGCCGGCTACGAGGAACTGGCCACCCGACTGGGCACCTCGGCCTCAACCGTCCGCCGCCGCCTCGACGTGCTGGTGTCCGCGCACATGGTGCGGCTGGCGTGCGAAGTGGACCTGGGGCTGCTCGGCATGGACACCGAGGCGCTGCTGTGGATCGCCACCGGCCCCGGCAGCCTGGAGGCGATCGGACTCGAACTGAGCCGGCACCCGCAGGTACGGTTCACCGCAGCAACGACCGGAGCGGCGAACCTGCTGGTGGCCGTCGCAACCGAGGACCTCGGCGGGCTCTACACCTTCCTCACCAGGACCGTCGGATCGATCGACGACATCCGCAGCCTGGAGGTGACCCGGATCCTCGGCTCGGTCAAACGAACCGGCCGGATCCGCCCCTCCGTGATCTCGTGACCGGGAGTTGGGGTCAGCGCTCCATCATTCGCATCTGAGCCTCGTTGTGGGTGTCTCCGGCGGCCGGGGGCAGGCTGGCGAGCCTGGCGAGCTGCTCGTGGGGCCGACAGCGAAGCAGCCCACCCGACCGGACCGCTGACGCTGGTTGGTGGCGCAACCGAGCAGCGACCGGACGGACGACCTGACGCGATGACCACCCGGACACCCCGAGATCTCGCCCTTCTCGCCAGGTCGCCGGGTCGCCGAAGCAGCCGCCTGCACCGGCCGGAGATGGCAGACTGCCTGCCACAACCCGGCTGATTCACAACCTTGTTGGCGTTGTGGCCGGTACGTTGAAGATCGTTCGCCTCGCTTGGGGAGACCATGTCCGCATCCACCCGCACGCCCGCCGATCCGACGTCGAGCGACCGGGCCATCGAGAACCTGATCGCACGCTACGCCGAGCTCGTGGACGACGGCGATTTCGCTGGACTCGGCGCCCTTCTCGCTGACGCCACCTTCACAGGCAGCGGCGAGCCGGTGAGCGGGCGCGACGCGATCGAGAAGATGTTTCGGGACACCCTGATCGTCTATGCCGACGGCACACCGCGAACCCAGCACGTCACCACCAATGTTGCCGTCGAGGTCGACGAACAGGCGGGCACAGCGGTCGCGCGTTCGTACGTCACCGTGTTGCAGGCTCTACCGGACCTGCCGCTGCAACCCATCGCCGGTGGTCGGTATCACGACCGCTTCGAGCGCCGTGATGGGCAATGGCGCTTCGTGGAACGACGGGTCCGCATCAATCTGGTCGGCGATGTGAGTCGTCATCTGCGCCAGGCTGCCGCGCAGCGGTAGTCCTCCCCCGGGACCGGCCCCCGCGCGTTACGGGCGGGACGGCTGGTTGCGGGCCTCGACCGCCTTGACCGTCTTCTTCAACGCCTTCTCCAGTACGCCCTTGCCGACGCTGCCCAGCAGCAGCCCGGTGACGCGGCCCTTGAGGTTCTTGCCTTCGCGGACCACCACGACGTCCAGCTGCGTCAACCCGTCGGGCAGCCGCGTGAAGGTGTAGGTGTGTCCCGAGGCGCCGCCCCAGATGTTGGAGTCGACCGTGGTCATCACCACGCGGTTCGGGTCGGACCAGTCGTATCGCAGCCGTTCCCATACGCCGCCCGAACCCTCGGTGACGTCGGCGTGGTCGACCCCCTCCGCATGAACCTGCAAGTACTCGTCGGCACTGTTGGGGAACAGTTCCCGACGCCCCGGCCCGAAGTCGGTGAGGCTCGCCACGAATTGCTCCGGGGTGGCCGGCGTCCGCTCGGTGAAGTGGATGGTTGCCATGGGGTTCTCCCTGCGCTCCGTACGTCGGTGTCCTGAACGGCTGTCCTCAGGCTCCCTGGCGCAGGCACCCCGTCGAGCCGGTGCCGGACACTGGTCACCGCCGGCCCGGGTACTGGCCAGGGTTCGGCACTGGCTCGACGGGCCCGCAGTCCCGGCATCGTGATCGGTGGTTGCCGACCGGCATCCATGGCGGCGCAGGAGCTGACGATGGTGGAATTCAAGATCGAGGTCGTGGTCGTCCCGGTTTCGGACGTGGACCGGGCCAAGGACTTCTACATGCGGATCGGGTTCCGCGAGGACGTCGACTTCTCCGGCCCCGGCGGCTTCCGGGTCGTGCACCTGACCCCGCCCGGTTCGGCCGCGTCGCTCATCATCGGCAGTGGCGTGACCGACGCGGCGCCGGGCTCCGAGCGCGGCGTGCACCTGATCGTGGAAGACGTCGTCGCGGCCCGCGCCGAGTTGGCGGCCGCCGGGGTCGAGGTCAGCGAGGTCTTCCACGACGCCGGCGGAGTCTTCCACCATGCCGGCACCGCCGAGCGGGTCACCGGCCCGCACCCGGCGCGGCAGTCGTACGGCTCGTTCGCGTCGTTCGCCGACCCGGACGGCAACACCTTCGTCCTGCAGGAGGTCATCACGCGGCGCCCCGGACGGATCAGCCACGCGGTCTACCGCTCCGCCGCCGAGCTCGAGTCGGCACTGCGAGACGCGGCGCTCGCCCACGGCACGTACGAAGGCGAGCTCGGCCACCCGGATCCGGACTGGCCCGCGTGGTACGCCGCTCACATGGCCCATGCGGCCGGGCTCGGCAGCTGAGCGGCGCTGTCGGAGCTGCCGCGCGGTGAGAGTGATATCAGGAAGGGGCAGGGCGGCATGAAGTCCATCACCATGACGATGGTGGGCCGCGAGGACGAGCAGGCGGAGCTCGTGGCGTTCGTGAAGTCCGCCACGGGTCAGGCCCTCGTCCTGCGCGGGGAGGCGGGGGTCGGCAAGAGTTCGCTGTTGAGCCACGCCGCCGCGTTGGCGGAGCAGGAGGGACACGTCGTCATCCGGGCCGCCGGCGTCGAGGCGGAGTCCGCGCTGCCCTATGCCGGGCTGCATCAGTTCCTTCATCCGCTGCTCGCCGACGTCGCACGGTTGGATGACGGGACCCGGGCGGTGTTCGACGCCGTGTTCGGCGGAGTGCAGGGTGATCCGCCATCGGTCATGACGCTCGGCATCGCCGTTCTCAGTCTGCTGGCGCGCTCCGCCGAACAGCGGTCGCTGCTGCTGCTCCTCGACGACGGGCAGTGGCTGGACGACTCCAGTGCCGACGTCTGCGGCTTCGTGGGCCGACGCCTGGCCGGCAGCCCGGTGAAGCTGCTGGTCTCGGTCCGCACCGACATCACGTCGCGTTTCGACACCGCCGCACTGCCCGAACTGCCGATCGCCGCCCTAGCCGGCGAAGACGCGGCCCGCCTGCTGGACCATCGTTACCCGGATCTGGGCCGGCAGGTCCGCCGACTCGTCCTGAAGCAGGCCCAGGGCAACCCGCTGGCCTTGCTGGAGCTGCCCGCCCACTTCGCCGACCGGTCAAGCGACCTCCCGGCCGAAGACCTCGTCGGTCAGCGTGGTGTGCCGTTGCCCCGGCGGCTGCAACGGCTGTTCGGCACCCGCATCGCAGCCCTCGACGAGCGGGTGCGGGCCGAGCTGCTGATGGGCGCACTCGACGGCGCCGGGAGCCCGACCGGCGCCGACACCGTCCCCGGCACGCGCTACGGCATGCGCGACGCCGACTCGGCGGTGGCTGCCGGGCTGCTGGACGTCGAATCGGCCACCGGCGCTTTCGTCTTCCGCCACCCGCTTGTGCGGTCCGCCGTCGTGCAGATGGCCACTCCCAACCAGCGCCGCGCCGCGCATCTGACGCTGGCGCAGGTTCATCGGGAGAACCTCGAACGCCGGGCGACGCACCTGGCGGCAGCGACAGTCGATCCCGACGAGGACGTCGCCGACATCCTGGAGGCGGCGGCCGCGTCGGCGACCCGGCGCGGCGGCGCGCTGGCGGCCGTGACCTGGCTGACCCGGGCCGCCGAGCTCAGCGAGAACCACACCGACCGGTCCCGGCGGTTGGCCGATGCGGCCTTCGTCGCCGCTCACGCCGCCCGCCTCGGCCAGGCGCAGCGGCTGGTCCAAGCGGGCCTCGTACCCGGTTCGACGGAGTCGCCGGCCTCGGTGCTGGCGGTCGCCTACCAGGCGCTCTACCAGGACGGGGACGTCCGCTCCACCCACCGACAGGTCTCAGCCGCGATCGAGAAGCTCCGGGACGGCGGGCCGGCCGCTGTGTCTATTGTCGGCGAAGCCACAGCGTCAATGGTCGGCAAAGCCGAGCCTGAGGAGGTCCTCACCCGGCTGGTGATCCTGCTCCTGGCGATCAGTCAGTACAGCGGCGACCGCGCGGTCTGGGAGAGCACGCACGAACTCCTCGCCTCCCTGGGGGGCCTGGTCACCGAACGCTCGCGTCTGTTCAGCGGCACCTGGAGCGATGTGACCAGGCATGGAGCCGACTTGGCCGGGCCGGTGCTCCAAGCCGCCGCGAACCTACCGGATCTGGAACCCTGGGAGGTCACGCGGTTCGGCACGGCCGCGTACCACCTCGACATCCTGAGCCACTACCGCCCGCACCTGCAACACGTCGTGGACCGCGAGTTGGAGACCGGGGCCGTGGCGACCGGCATGGTCATGCTGCACCAGATCATGCTCGACCAGATGGCGGTCGGCGAATGGGCCGAGGCTGAGGACACCGGACAGCGCGGCCTGGACCTGGCGACCGAGCACGGCCACCAGTTGTTCGCCGCCCAGAGCCGCGCGTACCTGGCCCAGCTCGCGGCGCTGCGCGGACAGGTCGGACGGGCGCGGGACCTGCAGGCCGAGGTGGACGCCTGGGCCCGCCCGCGCGGACTGGGGTTCCTCACCCAGGTCGCCGACTCCGCCGGCGCGACCGCCGCGCTGAGCTCCGGCGACTACGAGGCCGCGTACCTCTACGCCATCGGCATCACGCAGCCGGGCACGTTCCGGCCCTATGCGTACCAGGCCTCGCGCACCCTGCTCGATCTCGTCGAGGCAGCCCGACACACCGGACGCGTCGAGCAGGCCCGGGCGCACGCCCTCGCTGCCCGGGACGCCGGTCTGCCGCTCCTGTCACCCCGCCTGGGGCTGATCACCTACGGCGCGCTGGCGATGACCGCCGAGGACGAGCGGGAGGCCACCGAGATGTTCGCGCGGGCCGCCTCCCACCCGGACGCCGCCCGCTTCCCGTTCGAGCTGGCCCGGATCCGGCTGGCCCACGGCGTCCGGGTGCGCCACGTCCAGGGCCGGGCGGCGGCGCGGCAGTACCTGGTCCCGGCGGCCGAGGCGTTCGAGCGGCTGGGCGCGGCCGGCTGGACCGAGCGGGCCCGGGCCGAACTGCGCGCCACCGGGACCCCGCCCCGTGCCTCGACGCTGAAGCTGGCCTCGCTGACCTGGCAGGAACGCCGCATCGCCGACCTCGCCGCCGGCGGCCTGACGAACAAGGAGATCGGCGAGCGGATGCACCTGTCGCCGCGTACCGTCAGCTCGCACCTGTACCGCGTCTTCCCCAAGCTGGGCATCACGAGCCGGGCGGCGCTGCGCGACGCGCTGAGCCGGACCGGAGAGGTTGCGCAGGTCTGATGTCCGCGCTCAGTCCGATGCGGCCACGGCCTCGACGCCGTTGCCGGCCAGCCAGGCGAGGACGTGGTCGGCGACCGAGTGCCAGCCGCTGTCGAACACCAGGGAGTGCCCCCGGTCGACGAACTGCTTCAGGTCGGTCAGGGCGGAGGAGTCGCCGTAGAGCTTGTAGACCGAGCGGGTCACGGCGTCCGGGACCATCCGGTCCTCCTGACCGGACACGAGCAGAAGCGGCCCGCGCGCCGCATCGGCAGTGTCCACAACGGTGTCGGCCGGCCCGGCGGCGGTGCGGTCGAGCCCAAGGTCCGCGAGCAGCCGGAGCGGGGCCGGGACGGCGTACCGGTCGAAGAGCTTCGCGGCCTCC
Organism: Kitasatospora sp. GP30; assembly: GCF_029892145.1. NCBI lineage: Bacteria > Bacillati > Actinomycetota > Actinomycetes > Kitasatosporales > Streptomycetaceae > Kitasatospora > Kitasatospora sp. GP30. The sequence continues at coordinate 32,645 of NZ_JARZAH010000036.1, read as the reverse complement.
TCCTCACCGACCGCATTGGCGACGACATGTCGGAACCGGCTCCGGGGTAGCGGCTCGACGCACGGATGCCGGGTCGAACCGGCCGGCATCAGCGCCCACGGCCGGGGCCGGCCGTCGTCCAGCGGCACACCACCGGCCGGCAGCGGCGCGAGGGCCACGGCGGCGCGGCCGAGGCCGGCGCCGAGGAGGCGTTGAGCGATGAGGCCCCCGGCTGAATGCCCGATCAGAACCGGCGGGTTGTCGAACGAACGCACGATCTCCTCGTAGTGGGCCGTGAGCGCGGCGAGCCCGAGGTCGCGCAGTGGGCCGGGATCGCGGCGGACCTGGTCGGCGGTGGGAGCTTCGCCGGGCCATCCCGGGACGCACACCGCGTAACCGTGCGAGGTGAACCGTTCATCCCAGCGCTCCCAGGAGGACTGGTGGAACCACGCACCGTGGATGAGGACGACGGGGGTTTGCTTCACGGCCAGGCCTTCCGATCGCACACGAGTTCCCGCACATGACTTGTAGGCGACGATCCGCCGGCGTAGCGGCGCTCCTCCGAGGATCGCCGTGGGGTAGCACGGCGAAAAGAGTCGGATGACTGAATGTGACGGCCCGGCAGGTCACCGGTGCATCTCCGGGTGTCTCGACGTCATGTGACTGATGCGTACGGCCGGTGGCCGAAGAAGAGTGGAGGCGCCAGCGAGTCTCCGGGAAGGACCAGACATGATCAACAGACGTACGTTCACCAAGGCGGTCGGTCTCGGCGTGGGCGCCACGGCCGTGTCAGTCGGCGCGGCATCGAACGCGCCTGCCGCCTTCGCGGCCGGTTCCGACCGGCCCGGCCGCCCGGCCCCGGTCATCCCGACCATCACCCCGGGCACGCACACCACGTTCACGGACCTGAAACGAGTCCAGGCCGGCGTGCTCGACATCGGCTACGCCGAGGCCGGGCCGAAGCACGGGCCCGTGGTCATCTGCCTGCACGGCTGGCCCTACGACATCCACAGCTTCGTCGACGTGGCGCCGCTGCTGGCGGACGCCGGCTACCGGGTGATCGTGCCGTACCTGCGGGGCCACGGCACCACCGCGTTCCTGTCACCGACGACCGTCCGCAACGCGCAGCAGTCCGCGATCGCCCTCGACATCATCGCCCTGATGGACGCCCTGAAGATCCACAAGGCGGTGCTGGCCGGCTTCGACTGGGGCTCGCGGACCGCCGACATCATCGCGGCGCTGTGGCCGGAGCGGGTCAAGGCCCTGGTGTCGGTGAGCGGCTACCTCATCACCAACGTCGCTTCGCAGAAGAACCCGCTGCCGCCGAAAGCCGAACACACCTGGTGGTACCAGTACTACTTCGCCACCGATCGCGGCCGCATCGCCATGGAGACCAAGCAGAACCGGCACGACCTGTGCCGGCTGGTGTGGGACGAGGTCTCCCCCACCTGGAACTTCGACGACGCCACCTTCGAGCGCACGGCCGCGGCGTTCGAGAACCCCGACTACGCCGCCATCGTGATCCACAACTACCGCTGGCGCCTGGGCCTGGTCGACGGCGAGCGCCGCTATGACCGATACGAGCAGCTGCTCGCAGTCCGGCCGGTCATCACGGTGCCGACCATCACCCTGGACCCCGCCCTCGACCCGTTCCTGGCCACGACCGACGGCACGGGGTACCGGAACTTCTTCACCGGTGCGTACGAGCACCGCGTGCTCACCAGTGTCGGCCACGATGCGCCGCAGGAGGCGCCGACGGCGTTCGCCCAGGCCGTGGTGGACGCCGACCATCTGTGACCCACAAGGGTGTCGACCACATGGCGGTGTAGAAGTGAGTGATCCCGGCACGGACAAGCAGGCGGCGGACACCCGCAAGGCCCGATTCGGCGCGCTCCCGGAACGTGTCGCCTTCGAAGACATGGTCGAGGAGAAGCCGGTGCTGTCGTCGAACCAGGCGGTCGACGCCTACGACCCCGACGGCCTGGCGGTCAGGTTCTCCTGCCTGGCGGCGGATCTGGGTCTTTGAGCACAGCGGTCAAGCGTTCGGGTCCGCCCCCAACCGGGGGACGGACCCGAACTGCTGCGCGCCGGTCAGTCGCGCTGGGCCTTGACGCAGCGGAAGCTGCTCGCAGCGCTCGGATCGCCGTGGCCGGTGTAGCGGGAAACCATCGGGTAGCGGCACACGTCGCGGGTGACGGTCTGGCCGGCGGCGGTGGGCAGGGTGGCGTGCAGGACGTTCGGGGCCTGGCCGTGCTCGACCCAGGCGGTCAGAGCGGCCAGGTCGTCGACGTTGCCGCCGTTCAGGCCGCAGTGCGCGACGCCGGGGGCCAGGAAGACGCGGTAGAAGTCGTCAACCTTCTTGGTACCGCCCATCAGGGCATCGACGCGCTTGCGGTAGTCGACCGTGCCCGCGGTGGGGATCAGTTGGTCGGCGTCGCCCTGCCAGGTGACCAGCTTGCCGCCGGCGTTGCGGAACGCGGAGAGGTCCGCGTCGCGGGTGCCGATGACCGAGTCGTACTCGGCGCGGGCCTTCTGGAAGATCTCGTCGAACTGCGCGTAGCTGAGGTTCGCGGTGTTGAACGAGGGCTGCTTCTCCACGAAGTCGGCGACCCACTGGGCTGGGACGATGAACGGCAAGCCGGTGGTGACGCCGTTCGCATCGGTCTTGCTGGCCGCCAGGTAGGAGAAGTCGGCGCCGATCGACAGGCCGTACCACAACCGTTTGCCGTTCGTGTCGCGCGGGCCGTCCCAGATCTTGCGGACCACGTCGGCATCGGCGGCGGTGATCGTGTACTGCTTGCCGTCGCACACGACCGTGGTGCCGATCAGGCGGCGCGGGTCGAAGTCGCAGCGGTTCGGGTCGCTGATCAGGCCGTCGACCACGCCGTCGAGCTTGTCGCAGGCCTTCAGCGCGGCCTGGTTGAAGGCGTTGAACTCGCACGTGGTGGGGTAGGTGTGTTCCTGGTTCATCACCACCTGCGGCCAGAGGGTGGCCACTTCGAACTGGTTCCAGTTGATGGCGGGGGCGTCGGCGTTGATGCCGTTGAAGTCGGTGGGGTACTGCTGGGCCTCCAGATAGCCTTGGCGGCCGCCGGTGGAGCAGCCGTTGAAGTAGGAGTAGGACGCGGCGTAGCCGTAGACGTCGTCAACGACCTGCTTGCCGACGATCGCCATCTCGTGGACCGAGCGCGAGGCGAAGTTCTGCAGCAGTGCGGTGTTGATCCGGCCCTGGGAGTTCAGCGCCCAGCTGCTGTCCAGGCCGCTGGTGTCCACGCCGGCGTCGGTGGTGGCGGCCGCGTAGCCCTGCTTGATCGCCGCGGCCACGGAGCCGATGTTCCCGGCGGCGTAGGCGGCGCCGCCGTCCGCCTGGAAACGGCCGTTCCAGCCGGACTGAGGCAGCCAGATCTGCACCTTGGCGTGGTCGTTCGCGCCCGGGTGGGTCAGCGCGACCGTCACCTCGCAGTGCGCCGGGACCTCGGGCACCGGGTAGCCGCCCAACGGGGGAACACCGGGCACCTGGAACGTGCCCGTCGGAACGGCCGTCGCGGTCACCGACTCCACCGTGGTGCCGTCCGGCGCCGACAGCTGGAACGAGGTGCAGGCGAACGAAGCGGGACTGGCGGCGGCCAGGGGCGCGGTCGGCACCGGACCGGCCGACGCGCTCACCGGTGCGTAGATGACACCAGCCGCCGCGAGCGGAACACCGGCCGCCAGGAGCGCCGGAAGCCGTCGTTTCATGATCTCTCCTCGGAGTCGGGGATGGCGCCATCACTGTCACCGGCACACCGACTCGGGCACATCAGTCAGCTGACGCTGAGTCAATAATCCGGCGCGCGGCGCCCGGACAGGCAGAAGGCATGAAGTCACATGACCGATGTGACGGGAAGAGCCGCGGGCGACAGTGAAGGCCACCGAGTCCACTGGTTCTCATCCCAGGAGCGTGACCCATGTTGAGCATTGAGAACGGCCGCAAGCGGCGGTTCATCGCGGGGATGGCCGCTGCGGTCGGCACCACCGTGGCGATCGGCGCCTTCGCCTTCACCGCCACCGCTGACGCGGCGACCAACCCGGCGGCGGCCGACCGCAGCCCGAAGCCGACCGTCGTCCTGGAGCACGGTGCGTTCGCCGACGCCTCCAGCTGGGACGGCGTCATCGCCAAGCTGCGCCACGACGGCTACCCGGTGGTGGCCGCCGCGAACCCGCTTCGCGGTCCGGCCTCCGACGCCGCCGCGCTGCGCAGCCTCGTCGACCACATCAAGGGCCCCGTCGTCCTCGTCGGCCACTCCTACGGCGGCTCGGTCATCAGCGAGGCCGCCGTCGGTGAGCCGCAGGTCAAGGCCCTCGTCTACGTCGCCGCGTTCCTGCCCGCGCCGGGCGAGTCCGCACTGCAACTGACCAACCAGTTCCCCGGATCCACCCTGTCCGGCACGCTGGACCCGGTGCCGTACGCGAACGCCGACGGCAGCACCGGCACCGACCTGTACATCCAACAGGACGAGTTCCGGGCCCAGTTCGCCGCCGACGTCCCGGCCGACCGGGCCGCGCTGGCGGCCGCGGCGCAGCGGCCGATCGCGCAGGCCGCGCTGACGGAGAAGGCCACCTCCGCCGCCTGGGAGACCGTCCCCAGCTGGGACATCGTCACCACCGAGGACCTCAACATCCCGCCTGCGGCCCAGGAGTTCATGGCCGAGCGCGCCCACGCCCACACCACCGAGGTGGCCGCGTCCCACTCCGTCGCGGTGTCCCACCCCGACCTGGTGGCCGGCGTCATCGAGAAGGCCGCCCGAGCCACCCGCTGACCACCCGTCATACTCCACCCGCTGAACAGCGGCCCCCTGACCGCCGGAAGGCGAACCCCGTCCATCCCCCTTCGCCCTCCCGGCTCCACCTGCACTCACCGATCTGAGAAGGCCCCGGCGATCTCGCGACGGGAGGAGATCCCCAGCTTGGCGAAGACCTTGCGCAGATGCCACTCGACCGTGCGAGGGCTGAGGAACAACTGCGCACCGATCTCCGCGTTCGGGTGCCCGGTGGCCGCGAGTCGGGCTATCTGCGCCTCCTGCGGAGTCAGGACCGGCGCCCCGAGGGACCGCTTGCGGACGGTCTCGCCGGTGGCGACCAGCTCCCGACGGGCCCGTTCCGCGAACGCCTCCATGCCCATTGCCGCGGCCGCCTCGTGCGCCGCGCGCAGCTCGGTGCGAGCCTGGGCCCGCCGGTTCTGGCGGCGCAGCCATTCGCCGAACAGCAGCCGGGCTCGGGCCTCGAACACGCCGAGCCCGCCCCGGCCGAAGTGGTCGACGGCCTCGCGGTAGCGGTCTTCGGCCTGCTCGGGTGCTCCGGACAGGGCGTCGGCGACCACCAGCGCGCCGAGGGCCCAGGGCGTCCCGGCCCGGCCCCAGTCGGCCAGTCGTTCGCGCGCCCGGGCCGCCACGGCCGGGTCGCCGGCCCGGGTCGCCGCCTCGACCAGCTCGCTGCACGTCCAGTGATGCACGACGAGGTCCTGGTGCTCTGCGCCCCGGAGCGCCGCTTCCATCGCGAGCTGATAGTTGCCCAGGCCGTTGTGGAGCACCGCCCGCGCACAGGCCGCCATGGCGGTGAGCCGGCCCAGGCCGCGCTGCTCGCCGTCCCGTTCCATCGCCTCGATCAGCTCCAGAGCCGGTCGCTCCCGTCCCCGGTACGCGCTGATCAAGGCTGTTGTGACCGTGCGCGTCGCCACGCCTGCGGCTTCTTCGATGGCCGCGGCCTCGGCCTCGGCCAGCAGATCCCGGGCTTCGGAGAAACGCCCCGCATAGCCCAGCGAGGCCGCCCGGTGGGGCAACGCCGTCGAGAGGATCGACAGCGTGCCCGTCGTCCGGGCGAAGCTGACCGCCCGATCGGTGATGTCCAGCCAGGCCTGGAGATCGCCCAGCTCCGCGGCGGCGTTCGCGGCCGGCCACAGGACGGCCGGATCCTCATCGTCGGTGAGCGAGCGCAATGCCCGCGACAGCAGCGGGAAAGCGGCCGCCGACCCGTCCATGGTCCACGCCACCAGGGCACGGAGGAAGACTCCCGCCGTCTCGTCGCCAGGCGGCAGATCGCGAGCGGCCTCGGCGACTCGTCGCAGTCCGCCTTCGTCGTGCCGACCGGCCCAGATGGCCGCACCGAACGCCGCGAGGTGGGTCTCCCGCGCGGCGGCCGGGTCGAGGTCCCCGAGCCGGCCCGCCGCGTCGAGCAACGGCTGCACCACGCCGAGCCCTTGACTGGTCATGGCTGAAGCCTTGGCCCGCAGCCGGCTGGCATCGGCCTGCTGCAGCCGATCCAGCGGCCCCAACTCGGCGGCGGCGAGCAGGTCGGGCACTCGAGCCGTTGCGCCCGCGGCGAGGTGGGCCCCCGCGGCTGCCAGCGCGCGCCGCGCCCGCTCCTTCGGGTCGGGGGTGAGTGCGGCGGCACGTTCCAGGAAGGAGGCGGCGGCCGCCCGGCCGCCGCGCGCCAAGGCCCGGTCGGCGGAGCGCTCCAGTGCGGCGGCGACCTGCTCGTCCGGCCCGACCGCGGCATGGGCCTGGTGCCAGGCCCGCCGATCGGGGTCGCGCCCGGCATCGGTGGCCTCGGCCAGGGCGTGGTGCACCGCACGAAGTGCGGCAGCATCCGCGCCACGCCAGACGGCCGAACGCACCAGCGGGTGCCGGAACCGCACCGGGGCTCCCAGGGTGATCAGGTCCGCGGCCTCCGCCGGTGCCGCAGCCTCGAGCCCGATGCCCAGCAGGCGCAGCGCACGCCACAACAGCGGCCCGTCGCCGACCGGTTCGACCGCCGCGACCAGCAGCAGGGCGCGGGTGTCGGCCGGCAGCGCGTCGACGCGCCGACGGAAGCCGTCCTCGATCCGGCTCGCCAGCGGGCCGGCACCGGGTCCTCCGAAGCCGAACGCCAACTCCGCCGGTGACATGCCCCGGGGCAACTCCAGCAGGGCGAGCGGGTTCCCGCCGGTCTCGGCGACGATCCGGTCCCGCACCCGGGCGTCGACCGGCCCCGGCAGCACGCCGTCGAGCAGCGCCCGGGCGTCGGCGTCGGCCAGCCCGTGCAGGGGAAGGTCCGGTAGACCGGAGAAGCCTTCTTCCTCCCTCGCGCCGGTGATCCGCTCGGCGAACACCAAGGCCACCGATTCGGCGTCCAGCCGACGCCCGACGAACGCCAGGATCCGATGGGACATCAGGTCCAGCCACTGCGCGTCGTCGACCAGGCACACCAGCGGGGACTGGGCCGCCGCCTCGGCGAAGAGACCGAGGACCGCGATCCCGACCAGCAGCATCTCAGGCGGGTTCCCCGCGCTCAGGCCGAACGCGACGCGCAGCGCATCCTGCTGCACCGCCGGCAGTCGATCGAGGTGCGACAGCAACGGGACGCACAGGCGTTGCAGGGCCGAGTAGGCGAAGTCGGACTCGGCTTCGACGCCGGCCGCGCGTACGGTCTGCAGCTGCGCCGCCTGCCCGGCGAGATGGTCGAGCAGTGCCGATTTGCCGACGCCGGCCTCGCCGCGCAGCACCAGCACCTGGCTGCGCCCGTCGCGCACCTCGCGCAGCAGGCGGTCCAGCGCCTCCAACTCCCGGGTCCGACCCAGAAGCTGGTGTTTCGCGTGTTGCGGCATGGCCCCTCCGGCACGAGTTCCTCCCGGAGGAGCTCCGCCCATCCTACGAACAGCGCCGGCTGAGCTGCATGGATTCGATCACCCCTGGCCGCCGTCGCTGACTCAGCGCCAGATGACTGATGCCCGGTGGATACATCGCAAGTGACAGTGATGACTGATGGATCTCAACACGGAGCGAAAGGCCCTGACATGACTCGATAGTTGTCAGCCTGCCAAAGGTCTGACTGCCAGTGTCTGACAACTGTCGAGCAACACGAACCCCAGTGCCGCCACGCCCGTCGCGGCGGCCGGCAAGGAGCAGACGTGGACAGCAGCCAACTCTTCGACGGTGTCGCACACCCCCGGCAGGACACCTCTCCCGCCCCCAGTCGCTCGGGCGGCGAACACGGCACGCGCCGTCCTGGCTGCCGAGAACGTCGAGGAGATCGTCCCTGATCTGGAACGCCTCCCCCAGTGGCAGGCCCAGCTGGCGATGCCGAGGTCAAACTTCGGCATCGGTGTCGGCGTGATCCGCTTTCGGGGCTTCCAGCAGTTCCCGGTCGTCGTCCACCTCTACGAACGAGCTGGCAGAGGATAGATGCTGGGTCCTCCAGCGAGCGTTGTTATAGAGCGTCCGGGAGGTTTGGGCTACCTCCTTTTCGCCGCCATAATCGGGCCCCTCCTGAAGGTATCGGTTCTTGTGGCTTACGAAGCGGAGTGTGTCACCCGCTCGAAGCACCCGGTTGCCGCCAGCGGTGATGTTGCCGGTAGCGGTGATGTTGCCGGTCGTGCTGATGGAACCCGCGGTGTGGTTGATGCTGTTCTCAATCGCGAACGGACCGTTGACCGTGGACTTGATCTTGGTAACGGCAAGGGTGCCGTAGACACTGAGGTTGGCGGTGTCCTTGATGTCGAGGCGACCCGTCTTGAGCCAGATGTACCCGTTGGCCCCGGGGTCGACGGTGATACTGCCGTTCGCGGTAAGGGTCTTGCCCGCCTCGATGGTGACGTTGCCCTTGGCCGTGATGGTGCTGTTGGCGGTAAGGGGACCGTTGGCGGTGAGCGCGCCCTGGGCCGCCGCCGGGCCGGCCGTCGCGGTGAGCGCGCCGTAGACGGTGATCTGGCCGCCGTTCTGCGGGATGGTCAGGCCGGCCTGGCCCTGGAATGCGAGAGTGTTCTTGACGCTGACACTGCCGGCGGCGGTCGGGGCCGCCACGCTGGTGACGGCGATGTCGGGGTTGTTGACCTTGATGTAGGTGGTGAGGTAGCGGACTTCGTTGCCCATCTTGGCTTCGAGGGTGAAGCTCGAGTCGTCGACCAGGTTTTCCGGGGAGGTCCAGCTGCCGCCGCTGGCCGTGGATGATCCCTGGGTGCCGTCCGGCTTGCGGTAGTACATGGTGTACGTCGCGTGGGGGGTGCCTTCCCAGCGGAGGGTGGCCTTGGTGTTGCGGCCGATGGCCACGGAGGCCGGGCGGAAGCTGTGCAGGTAGAACGAGTCGTCGCGCTTGCTGACTTCGCCTCGGCCCTTGCGTTCCTCGAAGGTGCCGTCCGCTCCGGTGGTCGAGGTGGACTCCTCCCAGGTGATGTCGACCGGGCCGACGCCGCCGTTGACCTCGATGCCCCACAGTTCCAGCTGGACGCTCCAGGTTCCGTCGAACGCGGCGGGCTCGTTCGGTGGCGGTGAGCAGGTGAAGACGACCTGGTTGGGGTCGCGGGTGTCAGGCACGACGGTCCACTGCCGTTTGCCGTCGGGAACGGTCAACTCGTAGCGGATCAGGGTCGGTTCGCTGGTCAGGGCGGAGGCCTGGCGGCCGGTCGGGATGCGGACCTTGAACCACTTGCAGTGCACGGGCCAGTTGCCGCCGGACTTCACCTTGCCGTAGGTGAAGGTCAGTTTGGCGTACTCCGGTTTGGCGAAGGTCGAGACGTTCAGCGTGCCAGGCTCGGGAACCATGGCGGGCGGGAGCAGCATGGGGAGGTCAGCGGTGGTCACGGCTCTGGAACTCCTCGGTGCAGGGCGTCAGTTGGGCAGGGGCGTGGCGGTGAGGGCGGCGGTGCCGGCGCGGCGCTGCGGGCTGCTGTCGCCGGGCGCGGTGTCCTCGGTGATGCGGCTCTGGGTGCCGAGCGGGGTGCTGATGTCGAGGGTGAGGGTGAGGGTCCAGGTGCCGTCGAAGCTGGCGGGTTCGGCGGGGTTGAGGGTGAGGGTGGTGACGGTCGGGTCGGTGGTGATGGTTTCGACCAGCCATTGCCGGCCCCGGCCGGGTCCGCGTTCGAGGTCCAGTCGGGTGCGCAGGATGACGGGCTCCCCGGTCCGCGCGGCTGCGCCGTGGGCAGTGGGGAGGTCGAGGACGATCCGTGCGCACCGCACCGGCCAGGCGGTGCGTCCGTCCGGGTCGTCCCCGATGGTGAGGCGGACGCGGTTGAGGGCCACCCCTCCGGGCTGTGCGGCCGTCGCCGGGGTGTGCTCCAGGCGGTACGGGAGGAGCAGGGCTGGGTTGGGGCTGGTCACGACGCGGTTCCTTCCGGGGCCTGGGTAGGGGCGGGGGCCGGGGTGGAGCGGGTCCGTCCCGGGGCCGGCGGCTGGAGTTGGAGGTAGCCGGAGCGGGCGACGGGCAGGGGTGCGTCGGGGTGGGAGAGCTGGTCGGCGTTGTAGATGAGGTGCTCGTCCCAGTCGGGCAGCGGCAGGCCGGCCGCGGTGCCGTCCACGGGGATCGGTTCGGCCCAGGTCCAGTCGCCGTGCCAGGCCGCGGGGCGGGGCATGACGAGGGACTTGTCCGGCGGTTCGCCCTGCACGCTGAACTCGCGGACGGCGCAGGGGTCGGCGGCGGAGCTGGTGTGTCGCAGCCGCAGGAAGCGCGCGGTGAGCGGCGGTTCGGGCGAGTGGTGGATCTCGGTCACCTGGGTGTAGCCGCGCAGGACGGTCCACTGCTCGCCGTCGGTGGAGGCTTCCAGGTCGGTGGCTGCCGGGGTGCCGCTGCCGTCCGGGCGGCCGAGGAGGATGTCGATGGCTTCCACCCGCCGTTCGGTGTGCAGGTCGAGGCTGACCCAGTCACCGGCCGCCGGCGGTTCGCTGCCCTCGTAGGAGGTGGTCGGGTCGCCGTCCGCCATCGCCGAGACGGGGTGGCCGGGTTGGGCCTTGACGGAGGCTGCCGCCACCGGGGGGCCGAAGCGGTCGGGGGCCAGCAGGGGGTTGAGGCGGAAGGAGGCGCGGATGCCGGCCAGGGCCCGGTGGGTGGTGTCGGCGTCCACGGAGACGTCGGCGACGGGGAGGATGTCGGTGGTGGCGTGGACGGCGGTGTGCGGGCAGGCGAGCAGGGTGAGGTGGTGGGTGGCGGGGCGGTCGGCGGGCCGGGCTGGCAGGGTGAGGTGGGAGCCGGTGTCGATCGCCGTCACGTAGGCGTTGGCCGGGCCGTTCGGGTCGACGGCGTGGAAGCGGTGGTAGCGGGTTCGCTGGTCGTGGTCGTCGGCGGCGAAGTAGCCGATGAGGCCGTCGGAGAGCCGGTCGGGGTCGCCGAGGCGCACGGTCCAGCGGTAGTCGGGGTAGTTCCGGTAATCGGGATGGTCACGCTGGTCGGGGTAGTCCTCGTCCGGCGGGACGAGCGCGCGCTTCCAGCTGGGGTCGGTCAGCGGCTCGCCGAGCAGGTCCAGGTTGAGGCGGGTGCGGATGAGGGCGATGGGGCGGCCGATCAGCCGTGCCGGGGAGCGGTCCTCGTCGGGCGAGGGTTCGAGGATGTGGTCGAGTGCGGTGTCGATCGTCTTGGCCAGCGCCTCGAAGGCTTGCGGCTCGTGGGCGAGCAGGCCGCGGGCGAAGGCTGCGACATGCGGGTAGGCGGCGGCGAAGTCGTCGTCCTCCGGGTGGCGGTAGGGAGCGTGCGGGAGCGCGTTCCAGGCCGTCGTGCGGTTGTTCTGCACGTCGCGTACCACGCGCAGTTCGCCGAGCGGCTCCCCGTCGGGACCGTAGACCAGCAGGGTCTGGTCGAGGTGGTTGGCCAGCAGCCAGCCGGCCACCGGTGCCTCGGCGCCCGGGAGTTGCGCCGCGTCAATGGCTCGGGCCGCCTCCGCGGGCGGCTGGTCGGTCCGCAGCGGCACGGTGTCCAGGCGGACCCGGGCCGGTTGGACGAGCCGGGGCGGTAGCTGCACGAAGCGCTGCGGGCCGGGCGGGTCGGGGAACAGGTCGTGGTCCGGTACGACGCTGTCCGCGCGGACCAGCGGGAACTGGATGGGTTGGGTGTCGACCGGCTGCACCAGCGAGCACACGCGTCCGAAGCGGTCGATGATGACCAGCTCGATGAAGTGGAACTGGCCTGCCCGCACGGGCTGGAAGCGCTGCTCGCCGTGGCCTTCCGCGCCGTCGGGGACGTGGTTGGTCTCGCCGGCCAGGGCCAGGATCGAGTGGTCGGTGACGGCTTGGGCAGCGCCGTCCTGCTGAATGAGCCAGTCGTGGAAGCCGTCCAGGGCCTGGGAAAGGACGTTCGTCGCCTCCAGTTCCTCGCGCATGGCGCGCAGTTGCCGGGCGAGCTGCGGCGGCGCGTGCTCGGCGAGCCGCCGCGCCTGCTCACGCAGCACGTAGCGGGTGGAGGGGGTGACGAAGGCGCGTCCGCCGAAGGCGTTCCAGCGCCGTCCGCCGTCGCCGTCACCAGCTGCTGCGTTCCTGCCCGTCCAGCGGTACCGGTAGCGGTCGGGTTCGGGGTCGCCGTCTTGGCCGAGGCCGAACTCCCAGTTGGGGCTGGCATCCTGGCTCTGGTAGGGGGTGGCGCAGTGCTTGATCTCCCACTGGAGGTAGAGCGGGAGCCAGGGCTGGCGCCACACCCGGGTGTATTCGGGCCACGGGCCCTGGGAGCTGGTGGCCGGACGAGCGACGACCGCGTGCAGCGCAGTTCGATCGGGCTCGCCGCCGGCGGCCGGGGTGCGCACGGCCTGGTCGAGCAGGGCGAACTCGGCGACCACCGCCCTGACGATGCCCGGGACTTCGGGCGTGTTGGCGGGCAGCAGCGGGTTGGCCGGGACGCCCACCCAGTCATTGTTGATCTTCACCCGGGTGAGCAGCGCGGAGGGCAGGCGGCAGGGCAGCGGGTCGTCCTCGTCACGGCCGAGCGGCTGCGAGGTGCCCGAGCCGGTCAGCGCGAGGACGGGGTCGGCGGGGCGGTGGTAGCTCTGCCGGGGTGTGCGCTTCAGCTCCAGCTCTTCGGGCAGCCCCTCGGTCTCGGCGTAGCGGTCGATCGCGGTCTGGACCGCTTCGGGGGTGAGTCCGTGCGGGACTTTGCCGCTCAGCCGCTCGACCTCGGCTTCGAGCTGCGTCACCTGCGTTCCGATGGCCTGGATCTGCCCGTCCCAGGCTGCCTCGTCGAAGTCGAAGTCGAGGGGGCGACGGTCGTCGGGCAGGTGGCGCAGCCACCACAGCGTCCACAGCCGCCACTGTGCGGCGGCGAGTTGGTGCGCGGCCTGGTCGTAGTCGTCCTGGTCGCGGTTGAGGGTGGTGATCCAGTCCGGCTGGTCGGGTGGCGGGGCCTGGGTGTCGACCTGGTCGCTGGGTCGGTTGACGACCTGCCAGGTAGCGCCGCCATCGTGGCCGCTGAACCAGGACCGGCGGGTGATCTCGTCGAGGGAGACCTGCCAGTCGGGGCCGTCGAGCTCGTCGGGGTTGCCGTGGAACAGCGCGCGGACCTGGTCGGCGAGGTCGGTGCCGCCGGTCTGGTGGTCGGCGAGGGCTGCGACGGCGTCGGCGGTGCTGTGCCCGATCGCAACGTTGACGCCCCCGCCGGCGGGGCGGTCGGAGTCGTGGTGTCCGCCCTCGCGGTTCCACGGGATGCCGAGGGCGGTGCCGACGTACCGGGTCCGGGTGATCGTGTTCGGCATGCCGTCGGGGGCGGCCCAGCCCAGGGCCCGCAGCACGTCGGCCGGGTTGTCGGGGTCGGCGTCGGGGGGCAGCAGGCCTTCGATGTCGCGTGCGGTGGTGAGGATGTCGGCGTCGTCCCGGCTGTACCAGCCGATGACGCAGTAGCTGACGGTGCACGGCGGCGGGTAGTTGTCGTTGGCCTTGAGGTCGGCGAGGGTGTCGTGGAAGAGGAAGACGTTCTCGTGGTACGGGGCGAAGGCGGCGAAGGCGGGCAGCCCGCTGCCGATCGCGGTGAGGAACAGCGGCCGGGCGGCCGGCTCCCGCCAGGGGCCGTCGCTCAGCGGGTGGACCCGGCCGATGTAGTCGGCGCGAGGCGCTTCCTTGGAGGAAGCCGGGTCGACGAACGGGGTGAAGGCCGACTCGACGGGCCCGCCGTCGGCCTTCTCCAGGTAGTCGCTGTGGACGAGGAACCCGGCGGCCTTCAGCTCACCGCGCACCTGGGCGTAGCGCACCACGAGCCAGCGGTTGGGCACCAGCGGGAAGGTGCTGATGCCGGTGGCCGAGTCGATCGCCCCGGTGGTCAGGGCTTCGGGCAGCTGCCACTGCACGTGGATGCCCTCGCCGGGATTGCCCTCGGAGTACTGGATGGGCGGTTCGGCGTTGCTGCGGAAGTCCTCGGAGAACGTCCACGGGTAGCGCGGACTCCAGCGTCGGAAGTCGTCGTACGCGGCCACATCGCGGGTGGCCAGCAGCGCGTGGACCTCGACGGGGACGATCAGGTCGGTGTCGGTCATCGGGCGCTCTCCTGGCCGGGCTCGGCGTCGAGGGTCAGGCGTTGTTCGACGGGGGCGTTGACGAGTTGCAGGGCGAACTCGCCGGGTGCGAGGTCACTGAGGGCGGGGTCGAGGGCGGTGGCGAGTGCGGGCACCAGGCCCCGGTCGCCGCGCAGGGCGAGAACATCCGGCGCACCGCCCCCGTTGGGCAGCCGCAGGTGGCGGGTGAGCAGGCCGCCCGCGGCGGGGTAGTCGCGTCGCAACGGGTAGCCGAGGTCGGGCCCGGGCCGGTGCTCGCGCAGGTTGATGACGCTGTTGTCGCCGACGGCGTCGTTGCTGTCGATGCCGAAGTGGATGCCCTGGCCGGGCTCGCGGATGACGATCTCGTCGGGCAGGGCGTCCAGGAGCAGCAGCAGCGTGTCGGGGGCGAGGTGGTCGCGGCGCAGTTCGGTGACACTGGCGCCTGCGGCGGTGGTGAGGATGTCGAACACCGGCCAGGCTTCGACGAGTTCGGAGCGGATCAGCAGCCCGGCCCGGCCGGTTTCCGCGGTGCGGATGCGGGTGCGGCGGCGGTCGACGGCGGCGGTGAGCGCCGTGTCGACGAGTGCGTCCAGCGAGGTGTGGACGCCGACGTCGCGCGCCCCGGCGAGCAGGGCCTCGATCCAGTTCTCGTCGATACGGAAGAGCCGGATCGACTCGGGAGGGAGCATCGCGGGGTGCGGCACCAGGTAGTTGAACGGCACCCGGCGGAGCAGCGTCAGTTCGTCCAGCCAGGCCGGCAGGGTGCGGGTGTGCCGTTCGGCGGTGGTTTGCAGGGCCGCTGCCTTGGGTCCGGCCGCGAGGACGGCGCGGGCGCTCTGCTGGGTGAGGCGGGTACGGCGGCTGCGGCGGGCCGATGCCGGAGCGTTGTCGTGCGGGGCGAGGGGGCGGGCGAGCGCGTCGAGCAGATTCGAGGCGAAGCCTGGAGCGGCCAACTCCCGCAGGGTCCGCCCGTCCAGGTCGGCGGGGTCGGCGGCGGCCAGCGCCGGGCCGGCGGTGGCCAGGGCCATCATCGTCGCTGCGGCGTTGGCCAGTTCGCGCCGCGCGCGGGTCATCTCCTCGCTGTAGTCGGGGTCGCTCAGCGCCAGGGTGCGGCCCAGCGTCCAGGCGGCGGCGTAGGAGACGTCGAACAGGCCGTGCTCCGGCTCGTAGATCAACGCGTGGTCGGCGGTGGTCTTCGGGGTGTCGCGGGCGAAGTCGCGGGTCTCGGCGGCGATCACGGGGACGAACGGGCCGCGGTACCAGCCGTAGGTGGTCTCCCCCGACAGCAGCCGGTAGGGCAGCGGGGTGTAGCCCAGGTGCAGGCGGCGGCGGGCGTACTGCTCGGCGTCCGCGGTGGAGCGGGCCGCCACGCTCCCGCTCGGGCGCAGGCGCAGCGCCAGGTTCTCCCGGTCGGCGCGGGCGGGTGCGACGAGGTTGCTCAGCAGGGCTGCGGCGTCGCGGGTGCCGGCCGAGTCGCTGGTGAACGTCCAGGAGTGCAGCACGCACAGCCGCACGGACCTGATGTTCCTACCCAGTTGGCCGGGGTCGAGCTTGCCGTTGAAGCCCTCCAGTGAGACCAGGTGTGCGGTGTAGGTGCCAGGCTGCCGGGGGAAGCGGTTGGCGGCCAGGACGGCGTACTGGCCCTTGGTCAGGATCTCGCCGTCGTCGCGCAGTTGCGGGCGGGTGGCGACGTCGCGGACGTGGGCGAGGTAGTTCAGTTCCTCTTCTCGCGGCACCAGGGCGGTGAACAGCCCGGCCGGGACGTCGATGCTCTGGCAGCGGCTGGCCTCGATGGCCGGGGTGATGCCTTCATCGCTGAGGTCGGGCCCGAGGATCCCGTCGCCGGGGCGGCGCAGCTCGGCGACGGTGCGGGTGGTGGTCTGGCCCAATCCCTCGGGGTCGTCGGGCAGTTCACCTGCTTGGAACACCATCAGCGCCAGCCACGGGGCCTCTTCGGACACCGCGCGGGCCTTCAGCGTCCGCTCCCAGGGCAGGATGGAGCGGTCCAGGGTGATGTGTGGCAGGGTGCGGCTGAAGTCGCCGCTGGCGCCCTCGGCCGGGTAGTGGGCGTGCACGGACGAGGGATCCAGGACGAACCGGACCGCGCGGATCTCGAACTGCTGCGTGGTGGCGGGGATGGCCGGGTTCACGTCGACCCGGTTGCCGTCCTTGGTCAGGTGGTGCTCCGCCGTGAGCGTGTAGACGCCGGCGGTGGCACGTGGGCGACGGTAGTCGTGGAAGGCGACGCGGAGGTCTTCGGTGCCGCTCAACGTCGGTTCACCTCTCGGCTGTAGTGGTCATGGGCGCGGTGGTGAACACGGTCTTCGCGAGGTCCGCGTAGCGGGTCAGCGGGTCGTCGGTGCCGGGGGCGAGACCGAGGCCGGCCAAGGCGGCGTGCACCGAGGCGCGGCGGGCGGCGGTGGTCTCCGCGGCGATACCGCTGTCCGGGTCGACGATGGTGCCGATGCTGCCCTGGCCCTCGTCGTCCGGGACGGACGGCGGCCCCTCCGGCTGCGAGCCCAGCAGCGGGATCGGCGCATCCGGCAGTCCGTCGGCCTCCAGCGCCTCGGCGTCGACCCAGCCGACCGCAGGGGCCAGTTCGGGCTTGGGGATCTCGAAGGTGATGCCGGCCAGGCAGCCGCTGAGCAGCCCGTCACCGTCCAGCACGTCGCTGGGACTGCCCAGCGGCGCACCCCACATCGCCTTGGGCATGTCCTGCCGGTAGACGGCGACCTTCCACCCGGTGGGGGTGTGCGTGGTGTCGAACTTCTTCAGCGTGACGCGGTGTTCGGAGACCACGCCCTGCCCCTTCGGCCCCATCGGCCGGATGTCGATGGTGTCGTCCTCGGCCTCGGCGAAGGGCCGGCCGTTGAAGAGGATGCGGCTGGCGGGGACGGCGGCCTCGGTGCGGACGGCGAATCCGTCCATGGAGACCAGCAGGGGCTCCCCCGCGTCGGACCGGGCGGCGGTCTCCTCGGGGTCGACGTCGACCAGCAGCCCGGACAGCGGGGCGATCGACAGCGGGGCGGGCAGCTGAACGCTGAACTCCCCCCAGTCGATCGCCGATGCGCCGTCCCGGCCGGTGCCGAACTCGACGGTGAAGCTGATGAACCAGACCTTGATCTTGGCCCGGCCACCGATCGGCGGCCCCCACAGGTCCAGCGACACCCCGACCGACAGGGAGACCCGCACCCGGATGAACAGCACCTTGACGGTGGCCGCGACGCCGATGCTCAGCCCCATCGACAGGTCGAAGTAGAACGGCTTCCACTGCACCAGCGCGTCCAGCCAGGCGGTGAACCAGGCCTGCAGCTGGATGCCGTGCCCCTTGTCGTAGTTCGCGGACAGCTCGCCGCCGGCCATGAACGCGCCGTCGGTGAGCGCCGCGTACACCTGCCCGCGGATCGCCACCGGGCCCACCGCCCACCGCCAGCCCACGCGCGGCGGGTTGGGGTAGTAGTCGGGGCGGTTGAACCTCTTGTGGTAGCCGCCGAGCGTGAACACGAAGCCCTTGCCACCGCCGACCGCGGTACGGTCCTGACCCCAGATGTAGAAGGACAGGCCACCGGTGAGCTCGGCCGCCGGGTCGATGACGTACGAGCCGGGCGCGATGACCGCGTCCATCGAGAACAGGCCCTGGTCGTGGTGGTATCCGATGGCCAAGTCGATGACGAGCCGGGCGATCGGCCTCTTGGCGGCCTTGCTGCGCGGCAGGTCGATCGTGGTGCGCCCGATCAGCAGCACCTTCCAGGACTCGCCGCCCTCCACCAGCAGCAGCGCGCGGGAGCGCAGGAACTCGAAGGAGCTGAACTCGATCCCGCCCGCGCCCCAGTACTGGCCCTCCCTCGGGGTGATCCAGCCGCCGGGGCCGGCGAGCTTCTCCAGCACCTGCTCCGGGGTGTCACCGCTGCCGCCGCCGTCCAGCCGGTTCACCAGCGGGAACCCGCCGACCTCGTCGATGGTCGGTGTGCGGACCGTGCTGTTGACGCCGAAGCCGAGCGAGATGGCGATCACCCGGAACGGGGGCGGGCCGAACAGCCCGCGCTCGCCACCGGAGATCTCGCCGAACAGGAACATCGACGACCAGCCGTCCAACGCCTTGGCATACGACCCGGCGGCATACAGGGCGAAGAACCCGGTCTCGATCGAGGCGAGCCCGATGAACTGCTCCTTGAGTCCCGGGGCGACCTCCGAGCCGGTGCGGCGCTCCACCATGCCAGTGATCTTCAGTGGCGGCTTGTCCAGCTGCACGCCCGCCCCGCGCAACCGGGGCGAGACGCTCAACTCCCCGTCGATTCCCAGCCCGAGACCCATCAGGACCAGCCGGACCGGACCCACCGACAGGACGGCGTCCAGTGCGACGAAGAGCTCACCCGCCGCTGTCAGCCCGACGCCGATCCGCGAGATCCGCAGCGCCCCGAACGTCAGGTCGAGGTCGCGTGACCACGTGTCGTCCGAAGCAGCATGCACGGTGATCGGGCCCCGGGAGACGGCCACGAGCGTGCCGCCCGCGCCGGTGGTGATCGGCAGGACCAGCGGGTCCTGCGGCACCCCGCCGATGCTCAACTCGACCTGGACGGCGATGCCGGGCCCGGCCGTAGCGTCGGTGGCAAAGCGCGGCAGCCGGCGCTCCGCAGCGGCATCGACCTGGTTCAACGCGTCGTTGAGCTCGGCCGCCTGCGCCGCCGTCCAGCCGGCCGGCGCCGACGTGAAGGCGATTGCCTCCAGGACCAGGTCCTCACCCGGCGGGATCGCTTCGCCGACCAATGGCAGATCGGATGCCCGCGCCCCCAGGCGGACCCGCGCCGCCGCAGCGGTCAGGCGAGGACCGCCGGGAGCTGCGCCGGGACGGGTGGAGAACACCCACCCCGTGCGCTCGGTAGCCCCCGTCAGCAGCACCTGACCGGTCGTCTTGTCGTAACGCACGGACAGCGCCTGCAGCTCCGGGCGCAGGATCTCGGGAAGTCCCGGCAGATCGAGGCCCAGCGCCCCGGCCAGCTCGTCGGCCGAGATGCCCGGCGTGCCACTCCAAGTGCCGGTGAACACCCGGCCGCCTGCGCCCGAGGCGTACTGCACGGTGAAGTCCAGGACCCGGATGTCGCCGCCGGCCAGCGGGACGGCGAGCCGCAGCAGCCCGGTGACTCCCGTCTCCCCGGTGCTCCGGTCGGCGGTCACGGTGAGCTGGAGGGCCGCGTCCAGGTCACCGAGCTGCACGGTGGACTCGCAGTCGAAGGAGAAGCGACCGCTGCTGTCGAAGGCCACGGCGAGCTGCTCGATGACGAGATCGTCGAGCACATCCGGCGGGGTGATGCCGAGCGCGGCCATCACCCGGGCGGGCTGCAGGTTCTCCGCGCGGGCGAGGAAGCTCCAACCCGCCCCCTGCTCCCAGGTGCCGGTGACGTCGAGCGTGCCGTCCACCAGCTGCCAGGCCGCAGTCAGGGACGCCGCGGTACCGCCGTAGTCCGAGACGGTGAGCACGATTCCGGTCAGCTCGATGCCCTCGGCGAATTGCCAGACGTTCGCCAGCGTGAGGTCGATCCCGTAGCCGCGCCTGTCGCCCGCGGCCAGCTCTCCCCAGAGCGCGAGTTCGGTGATCTCCAGGTCCCGCGGCACCGGAACGCCTGGGAAGCGCTGCTGGAGCAGCGCGCCGACCGGGGCCGGGCGGGCGAGGATCCCACTGAGCGAGCGGTCCGGGAGCGCGACGCCCACGTCCACGGCGACGTCGTCGGCGAGTGTGACCCGCCCGCCCAGCACGATCGCCGGGTGTGGGCTGCCGAGCGGGTCGGCGATGGTGAACTCCGCATGCAACCCGTCGAGTTCGATTCCTGGCAGCGGCGTCCAGGGCTCGTCGAGGTCCACTCGCATCCACAGCGCCAGCCAGTCGGCGCTCACCCCGCGGCCCGGTCGGGCCGGGGCGAAGGTGACACCGAGAGCCGTCAGCGCCAGCCGGGCGAGCCCGACGATGTCGGGAGGCAGATTCAAACAGCCGGTCGGCAGGCCCGCGAAGACCAGCAGGCTGTCCAGGTCGGGGATCGGCACCTCGGCGAAGTTCGAGCCGACCTGCCATGCCTGCCCGGGCCACAGCGGAGGATAGCCCCACACATACGGCCTGGGGGTGGCCTCGGCCGTGGGGAACAGCACCTCGGCGCCGAGGCCGACGCGCGGGCGCGAGCCGGTGTCCCCACCGGGCTCGATCCCGAAGACCAGATGCAGCGGGCCCAGGCGCAGGCGCTCCAGCGCGCCGGGAATCTCGCGCAACCCCTCAGGCAGGCCAGGGCCGTCCTGGAGCAGGACGACATCGACGCAGAGGCCGACCACGTACCGCTGGTCATCGTCCGTCAGGAACAGCACGCTGCCCGGTGCGGCCGCCTGCCCGACGAGGGTCACGGTGCCCGCGACGTGCAGGGCGTCGACATCGACGGTCACCTCGCGCACATCCAGCAGGGCGTTCGCCAGGTACTGCTTGAACAACTCCAGGGTGGGCTCCAGCTCCAGGAAGTCGGGGGCGATCTGGAGCTGGGAGAGGTTCTGCGCCTCACGCAGAACCGTGCGCAGGGTCGAGACCAGCAAGGGCATGACCGGCTCCTACTCGTACCAGATGTCGTAGCTTCCCGGGGCGGCGTGGTCGAGCCGCAGGTGCCAGTCGACGCCCCGCCAGCCGGCGGTGTCCGGCTCCAGCGCGAGCGAGCTGAAGACGCCCTCAGTCGTCGGCGCGTACACGAAGGGCCAGGGCGGAGCATCCGTGTTGTCCTGGAAGCCGAAGCCCCAGGACAACCCCGCACGCACCGTGGGAACGGGGATGCCGTGCGCGGTGCGGATTCGTTCCCACTGGACCAGGACCCGGCCCGCCAGGTTCTCGGCGTCGCACGTCGCCACCCCGCCGCCGAACGCGTTCAGCCCGGTACTGATGAAGAGCCCGTCCGGGGTCGTGTGCGCGAGCCACTCGTCGCTGGTGGAGTGCTTGCTCCCGTGATGCCCGAGCTTCAGCCACAGGTGGCTCTCACGGCTGCACATGGGCCCCGCGAGGCCCATCAGATACTGCTCGTTGATCGACTCGGCGTCCGCCATCAGCAGCACCTTCTGGCGCTTGCCGAACGCATCCGGCTCGCCCGTCAGCACCGTCACCAGGCTGCACATGTTGGCGATCCGTTCCTTCTCGCCCGCCGCGAACTTCTTGACATCGCCGGGTCGTTGCTGCGCGCCGCGCGAGTGGATGGTCGGCCCGACGACGCCGCCGACCAGGTGGAGGTCCGCGCCTGGCCCCGTCCCCAACAGCGGCACGGGGTCGGGCGGCATCGTCACCAACTGCGGCTCGTTGACCACCCGTTGCCCGGACACACCGGTGAAGGTCGTCCATTCGGTGAACAGCCGCGCCATGAAGTCGCCGCCGCCCTCGCGGTAGTCAGCGGGCCTGAGTGAGTAGGCGACATTGCGGATCGTGTACTTCAGCCGGGCCGGGTCCCGACCGTCGACCAGGACATCCTGCAGGAGGTTGAAATGGTCCTGGTCCGGGTGCGTCACCACCAGCCAGTCCAGCGTGTACGGATCGCGCAGGCGGCTCAGATAGTGGTCAAGCCTCCCGCGCAGGTGCGCGATCACGCGCTGCTTGGCGTCACCGGTCACCACCGCCGCCGGGCGCCAGGGCGGGACGGCGCCGGCCGTGCCGCAGTCCACCAGGATCGCGTGCGTGCCAATGCCTGGAGCCGCCCGGTCATAGAACCACAAGAGCGTGCAGTCACCTTGCCCGACGTTGAAGAAGACCACTTCGACTGGCATGCCACCTCCGTCGACCAGGCCCAAGTCAGCAATTCTGCGACTCAGCGTGACCTGATCCTGACACATCGCACCCGAGGGGCTGGAGGAGTTCCGGACTCATGGCCAGTTCCGTGACCGCTTGGCCCAATGTCGCCGTCACACATGAGAAGCCTGGGGCGGGGGCGCCCCCAAACCATTCGCACTTGTCGCCGCGAAAACACATCGTTGCTGGTCAGGGCCCTCTTTCAAGGCTCCGTGAACGCGCTAGAGATGAGCCCTTGCCCAAGCCGGACAATCCGGTGCGGCTGCCGCGACCAGAACGACAAGCAGCTCGGAGCCCGCTGCCCCCAGCTGGCTGGCGCCCCCGATCACGGCACCTGGACCGGGTGACGAACGACTCCCGCCGGAAGCGTTGGCACAGGACCACTGCGCCACATCAAGGGACACGACCTGACCCTGCGTCACCAACCACAGGAGTTGAGCCAGAACCCGAGTTCTGACGTCACCGGGGTACTTGCCAGGCCGGCATCGGGAGTGCTCCTGGTGAAAGGCCCTGGTCATGCCGCAGATAAGTGCCGTGAGTCTGGCGATGCCTTGGCCGGCTTTGTCCAGGCCCGCGAGCTGCCGCCGATCAGGTTCTGCGCGAGATGACCATGATGTATTCGCAGGGAGCGTTCGTCGGGTTGGCGAAGCCGTGGTCCGCGTCGGCCTGGAAGAACAGGGAGTCGCCCGTGTTCAGGGTCTCGCTGATTCCGCCGATCGCGACGGTGAGGGTGCCTTCGAGCACCACGAGTTGTTTCTCGGTACCCGGCGGATACCCGGGCAGCAGTCCGGTGGAGACCTGCGCGGGGAGGTAGTGGACGACCATCTCGCCTCCTCCCGCGCCGGGGGCCGCTGACACCATGTGCCGCTCGAA
This sequence comes from Kitasatospora sp. GP30, assembly GCF_029892145.1. Taxonomy (NCBI): domain Bacteria; kingdom Bacillati; phylum Actinomycetota; class Actinomycetes; order Kitasatosporales; family Streptomycetaceae; genus Kitasatospora; species Kitasatospora sp. GP30. Next base: position 9,765 of record NZ_JARZAH010000036.1, on the reverse strand, counting down.
GCCGGTTTCCGGGTCACGGTAAACGGGGCGATCGTTCTTGCGCATGACAATGGCCACGCCGGGCGCGGCAGCAGCCGGCGCACCGATCAGGTCCGAGAGCGACGCGTCGAGCGCGTGGGCGATCCTGGACGCGACGCCGATCGTCGGGCTCTTCTCGCCGCGTTCGACCTTGGACAGCATCGCCCGGCTGACCGACGACTGTGTGGACAACTGGTCCAGCGTCAGGCCGGCCTCCTCGCGGCGTCGCCGCACGTTGCCGCCGAACGCACCGGCCAGGTCATCACCGTGCTGTGGTTCGGTCGCGTTCCCGTCTTGCTCGACCACCGTGCTCCTCGATCGATGGGTACCTCGCTGTCCCACAGTGTAGTGTTTCTTCTAAAGAAGATCTGATCTTCTATCGGAGACACGCGATGCTCGCCCGACACGACGGAGGGGTTCCATGCGTTTGATCTCGAGTGGCCGGCACCATGCCACGTTCGAATTCGGCGACCTGCAGGTGATCTCGTTACGAGACGGGTACATCGACATGCCGCCGACACGGCTCCGCGACAAGGATGGGCGCACGCTCGATGTGCTGCCGGCCGCCGTCCCGCTGACCGGCGACAACTTGCGGCTGTCGGTCAACGCCTTCTTCGTCACCGACGGCACGCGGTCGGTGCTCATCGACACCGGCGCGTCCAACGCCTGGCACGACCCCACCATGGGATTGATCTACGACGCGCTCGACGAAGCGGGAATCGACCGCGCGCGTGTCACGGATGTGGCCATCACCCACAAGCACGAAGACCACGTGAGCGGCCTGATCGCGCCGGACGGTTCAGCGGCGTTCACCAGACTCGAGCGCGTGTGGATCGGAGCGGGCGACGCCTCGGTGTTCACGGGGCGGCTCGAGCCGATCCGCGACCGGGTCGTACCCGTGTCGGAGAAGGTCGCGATCAACGACTGGACCACCGCGATCCCGACACCGGGCCACACACCTGGTCACACCGTGTACGACATCAGGAGCGGCATCGGCCACCTTCTCGTCTGGGGCGACACCGTTCACGTTCCCACGCTCCAATTCGATCAGCCGAACGTGTCCTGGGAGCTCGACGGCAACCAGTCCCAGGCCCGCAGCGCGCGAGCAGCCCTCCTCGAACAACTGACTCAACCACACCACTTCGTAGCCGGCGCCCACCTCGACTCACCCGGCATCGCCCGCGTAACCCCCTCCGGCGACGGTTATGCGCTGGAATACCTCGCACCACCGATCGGCTGATCGAGCCTGCCGGCTCCGGGCCGTGCTCGTGATGGCGGCCAAGGGCAAGCTCAACGGCGACCCCCACAAGCACGACGAGCGACGCACCGCGCGTCGCTCGCGCTGTGGCCGCAGGGACGGTGTCGGCGGTGCGCACGGACTGCGAAGCGATCAACACCGCGCTCGGCCCGGCACCGCGGCCCTCAGCCTCGCGGACCTGACCGCGCAGCGCGTCGTGGATCCGTTCCACCGTCCCGTCGTCGTGCCACCGCGTGAAGTACCAGTACACCGTGGGCCTTGGCGCGAAGTCTTTTGGAAGCTGTCGGCAAGCGCACCCGGTCCGCACGACGTAGAAGATCGCGTCCACGATCCGCCGCCGCGGATGCTTCTCCCGTCGCCCGCCCTCGGGCCCAACCGTCGCAGTCAGACGCCGCCGAGTACTCGGCGGACTGCTCAACGAGTACCACGCCGCCCCGATCAAACCACCCCGTGATCCACGGGAACTCCCAGTTCAGCGGCCTGATCGGAGTTTTGACACCCTTCATGACGGTCAGGGGTGGTGTAGGGCTTCGGTGAGGCGGTTGGCGGCCTCGACGACGGCCTGGGCGAGGCGTGCACCGGGGTGGCGGGTGAGGCGTTCGATCGGGCCGGAGACGGAGACGGCGGCCACAACCCGGTTGGACGGGCCGCGGACGGGAGCGGCGACGGAGGTGACGCCGGGCTCGCGTTCGCCGATGGACTGGGCCCAGCCGCGCCGCCGCACGCCGCTGAGGGCGGTTGCGGTGAAGCGGGCGCCCTGCAGCCCGCGGTGGAGGCGCTCGGCCTCCTCCCAGGCGAGCAGGATCTGTGCGGCAGCACCGGCTTTCATGGACAGGGTCGTGCCGACGGGGACGGCGTCGCGAAGGCCGGAGAGGCGCTCGGCGGCGGCCACGCAGATCCGCATGTCGCCCTGCCGGCGGTAGAGCTGGGCACTCTCACCGGTGATGTCGTGCAGGCGGGTCAGGGCCGGGCCGGCGGCAGCCAGCAGACGGTCCTCGCCCGCCGCGGCGGACAGTTCGGTGAGTCGGGGGCCGAGAATGAACCGACCCTGCAGGTCCCTGGTGACCAGTCGGTGGTACTCGAGTGCGACGGCGAGTCGGTGGGCAGTGGGCCGGGCCAGACCGGTGGCGGCGACCAGCCCGGCCAGGTTGGCGGGGCCGGCCTCCAGGGCGCCGAGGATCGAGGTGGCCTTGTCGAGCACGCCAACGCCGCTCGTGTTCTCCATGAATGGGTACTCCAGTCTCAAATCCCGCGAGCGGCAGGTGGGTTGTGCTCGCGGGAGGCTCCGGGCGGGGAGCGGGGAAGGTCAGCGCGAACAGGCCGGTGGAGTCGGCCGATTGCCTGCGCCGGACATGAGACGGGTACGCGGAAGGGCCGGGGCGGCAAGCACCCGGACAAGGGACAGCACAGAGAGCACCGAGTCTCCTCATCTTTCCCGCGCCACGTTGGCGACAGGCCGGAGTTGGCACTGATCCCGGGCGGCGCGGCATGTACGTCGAACGCCGAGTCGACCGGGGAGTTGCCGGGGCTTCGTAGGGCCGGTCCCTCCACCCCTCTGGATGATTCGCGAGGAACCATACAGGAATCCGCGGACGGGACGGCCCGCCCAACCCCGAAGGCCGGCTCAGAGCAGCGGGGGCGCGTGGAAGGCGCCGAGGGCGCCGGAGGCGAGGTCCCGGTCCAGCCAGTAGCGCCGCGACTCGGCGAGCATCACGTAGACACTGACGGCGTGAATGCCGGGGATCTCGGCGAGTTCGTCGTCGATGAAGAGCGCCAGGGCGGAGCGATCGGTGACCAGGCCCATGCAGAGGACGGACAGGTCACTGGCGACGTGAACGGCGAGGCGGGTCTGGGGCAACTGGTCGAGGCGCCGCATGACCTCGGGGGTCTCGCCTGGGGCCACCCGCAGGCGGAGCATGAACGGGGTCTGGAAGCCGAGCCATTCCGACACGATCTCCAAGCGCGGCTTGACCCAGCGCTCGTCCAGGACCCGCCGCACGACGCGGTGCGCGGTGGAGGTGGGCAGGGCGGCGGCGCGGGCGATGCTCGCGGCGGAGGCCCGGCCGTCCTGGATCAGCTGGGTGACGACGGTGCGCTCGGCCTCGCTGAGGGGCTTGGCGGGCGGGTTGGCGGTCGCGGTGCCCTCCGGGCTGACCCCGGCGAGTTCCAGCAGGCCGGCGCGCTCGGCTTCGGTGAGGAACTGCGGATCCCAGGTGGCACCCCGGCGCAGGGTGCTGAGCGCGGGCAGGGCGTTGACGCGGCGGACACCGGGGACCGAGAACAGCCGGTCGATCGCCTCGCTGGTGGCCGCCTCGGACGGGGCGTGGATCACGGCGTAGAGGGGGTAGTCGCCGGAGATCTGCGCCAGGCGCTGGACGTGGGGAAGGTCACGGAGCCGCTCCAGGACCGCCAGCGGGGTTTCGCCGGTGATGTCCAGGAAGACGTGGACCGGCATCGCCGTGGAGTGCAGGCCCCAGTCGGCCTGACCGACCACGCGCACCATGCGGGCCTTGTGCAGCCGGTCGTAGCGGCGTTTGAGGGTGCCCGCGTCGGCGAGCAGGATCGCGCCGATGTCGTCCCAGGTGGCCCGGGGGGCTACGTGCAGCGCCCCGATCAGGCGCCGGTCGAGCTCGTCGAGGAGAGGCCCAGTCATGTTTCCGTACCTTAGACTGCCGGTTGATCCCATCGTGACATAGAGGATCTAGAAAATCTCTCACTTGAGTGCCATTGTTTGCGGAAACATCCCTCAGTAGTGCCGAAAGGGTCGCCATGAGTGCCACCGTGACCGAGTCCCGGGAGACCGAGCCCGGCTCGAGATCCATGCGCGCCATGAACCGCGCGATGGCGGCGATCGAGCGGGCCGGCAACCGGCTGCCCGACCCGTTCTGGCTGTTCTGGGCCCTCGCGGCGGTGGTCGCCGTGCTCAGCGCCGTACTGGCCGCCGAGCACGTCAGCGCCGTGCTCCCGGGGACGCACAAGACCATCAAGGTGCAGAACCTGCTCAGCAAGGACGGGTTCACCCTCGTCATCGGGCACGCCGTCGACAACTTCGCGCAGTTCCCGCCGCTGTCGACGGTCCTCATCGTGATGTTCGGCATCGTCGTCGCCGAGAAGAGCGGGCTGTTCGAGACGCTGCTGCGCCGCCTGGTCGCGCGGGTGCCGGGCCGCTACCTGACCTTCGCGCTGGCGCTGACGGCGATGGTCAGCCACGTCGCCGGCGACGCCGCGTACGTGACGCTGATCCCGCTGGGCGCGGCGCTCTACCGGGCCGCCGGCCGCAGCCCGATCCTCGGCTGCGTCGTCGCCTACGTGTCGGTCTCCGCGGGCTTCAACGCCTCCCCCGTCCTCACCACGACCGATGTGCTGCTGTCCTCGATGTCCACGGCCGCGGCCCACGTCGTCGACCCGCACGGTGCCGTCACCCCGGTGGCGAACTACTACTTCGGGCTCGCGTCCTCTGTCCTGATGGCAGTGGTGATCACGATCGTCGTCGAGACGGTACTCGTGCGGCGCTCGGACCTGGAGCCCGACGAGCCGGTGGCCCCCGCGCCGATCGCCGAGAAGGCGGAGGCGCAGGCGATCGAGGCGACCGCGCGGCAGCGCAGCGCGCTGCGCGGGGCCGCACTGGTCGCGCTGGGTCTCGCCGCGCTCCTGGTCGCGGCGATGATCCCGACGCACTCGCCGCTGCGCGGCGACCACGGCAGCATCGTCAACTCGCCGGTGTTCAGCGGCATGGCGCTGATCCTCGGGGTGTTCTTCGCCGTGATCGGCTGGGTCTACGGCCGACTCGCAGGCACCTTCCGCGGCACCCCCGACGTGATGGCCGCGATGGCCGACGGCACCAGGTCGATGGCACCGACCATCGTCCTGTTCTTCGCGATGTCCCAGTTCCTCGCCTACTTCAAGTGGACCAACCTCGGCGACATCCTCGCTGTCAAGGGCGCCGAGCTGCTGCGCGACCTGCACCTCGACGGCTGGCTGGTGCTGCTCGGCGTGGCCGTGCTGATCGCGGTGATGAACCTGCTGGTCACCAGCGGCTCCGCGCTGTGGGCGCTGGTCGCCCCGGTCCTGGTGCCCATGCTGATGCTCACCGGCATCCATCCGGAGGCGACCCAGGCCATGTACCGGGTCGCCGACTCGGTCACCAAGTGCATCACGCCGATGAGCCCGTTCTTCATGATGGCCGTGGCCTACCTGCGCCAGTACCGCAAGAACGCCGGCATCGGCACCCTCGCCTCCTTCACCCTGCCGGTCGCCGCCGTCGCCTGGGTCGCCTGGGTCGCCTTCTTCCTCGTCTGGTACCTGCTCGGCATCCCCCTCGGCATCGGCTGAGCCGCCCCTCCAGCCGCAACCTCCACCACTCCACCCGCTCGCAAGAGAAAGCCGATCATGAACCCCGCCACAGTTGCCCTCACCGACCGTGCCCACGAGGTCTCCTCGGAGATCGTCACCGACATCATGACCCTCGTCGGCCAGGAGACCAGCAGCTATGACCTGGCCGGCCTGGCGGCCGGCCGGGACCTCCTGCACGACCTGGCCGTCCACCGGCTCGGGCAACCCGGCGAGGAGCACCGCCACCGCGGTGGCGAGCGCGGCGACACCCTCACCCTCACCTACCCCGGCACTGCCCCCGGGCACGTCGCACTCGTCGGCCACTACGACACCGTGTGGCCCACCGGCACCCTCGCCGGCTGGGCACCATCCGAGTCGGGCGGCCGCGAGAAGCTCAGCGGGCCGGGCATCTTCGACATGAAGACCGGCCTGGCCCAGGGCATCTGGGCCCTCAAGCTGGCCCGGGAGTACGGCCTCCCGGTGCCCACGGTCACCTTCCTCTTCAACGGCGACGAGGAGGTCGGCTCCCGCTCCTCACGTCCGGTGATCGAGGACATCGCGCACCACGCCGACGTGACACTGGTACTGGAACCGAGCGCGCACGGCGCGGTCAAGACCGCCCGCAAGGGCAACGGGACCTTCCGCGTCACCGCCAGCGGCGTCGAGGCGCACGCCGGACTCGCACCCGAGGACGGGGCCAGCGCCATCACCGCACTGTCCGAATTCGTGGTCGCCGCCGCGGCCGTCGCCGCCCCCGCACTGGGCACCACGATCAACCCCGGGCTGATCACCGGCGGCTCCGCCGCCAACGTCGTCGCCGGGCTGGCCACCGCGAGCGTCGACATCCGGGTCAGCAGCGAGGCCGAACGGGAGCGCGTGGACGCGGAGTTGGAGGCCATCAAGGTCAGCGACCCGCGGGTCCGGATCGACATCGACCACGCCTGGAACCGGCCACCGATGACCCTCAACGCGGCCTCCGCACCACTCCTCGGCCTCGCCCGCGAAGTCGCCCGCGAACAGGGCCGCGACGGACTGCCCGCCGCCGCCGTCGGCGGCGCCAGCGACGCCAACTTCGTCGCCGCCCTCGGCCTGCCCGTCCTGTGCGGCATGGGCGCGGTCGGCGACGGCGCCCACGCCCAGGGCGAGTTCATCTACCCCGACACCGTACCCACCCAGACCGCACTGGTCGCGGGCCTGCTCGGACGGCTGGCCGAACCGCTGCACAGCTGAGCGGCCGACTTCCCCCGGCGGCAGGACCCGTCTCCGTGACATCGGCCCTGCCGCCAAAGGAGCGGCTGCCGAGAAGGTGCGGCTGCGTCGGCAAGGCCTCATCCACGAACGGCAGTTCAACGCGAGGAGTTTCAACGACTCCCCCGCACGGACGGCGTTTCCCGCCACTCGAGGAGCCGTCAGGTCAGCTCGCCCCCGGCCCCGGCCCCGGCCCCGGCAGCCGGGCCATCGGTCGGCACAGAGAGCCCGCACCCGCGCCTGGTCCGCGATCCGAACCGGCCCGAGCCCGCCGACCTGGTTCAGACCCACGATGAGGCGTTCGCCCGGGTCCGGGCGGCGGGCGCGGGCCGGCGCGTCGACCTGACCGGAGTCGACGCCGTCCGGCCGGTGATGTTCAACTTCCTGCCACTCCTGACGCCACCGACCGGCCCCGCCGAGCTGACCCGCATGGCCGACGCCTTCCGGACCGCCGCCTGGACCGATCAGATCGCCCATCACCTGCACCGCACCTGGGACCTCTTCCGCGCACGGCTGCTCAGCGAGCGATAACCGGAACGACGCCGGCGATACCCTCGTAGAGCTGATCTGGCCGCCCTGCACTCCACCGCAACATGCCCAACCTCGATGGGACGCCCCCATGCCACCTGACGCGCCGGAGTCCACCGGTGCCCCCGCCTGGCGCTCGCCCCGACGGGCCGTCAGGCCGGGAGGTTCCAGGTCTGGTTGGCGCTGCCCTTGCAGTCCCAGATGATCAGCTGGGGGCTGCTGAGACTGTACCCGGGGTCGTCGAGGCACTTGCCGGACTGCGGGTTCTGCAGGCTGCCGTCGGCCTGCGCGACCCACTGCTGGGCGCCGCCGCCGTTGCAGTGGTAGAGCTGGACGACCGTGCCGTTGGCGGTGCCGCTGTGCAGCACGTCCAGGCACTTGCCGAAGGCCTGGACGGTCCCGTTGCCGGGCAGGGTCCAGCTCTGGTCGGCGGCGCCGGTGCAGGGGGCCAGGTCGACCGGGTTGAAGTCGGCGGTGCTGCCGTTCTGGTCATCGAGGCAGTATCCGGCGTAGCCGGTGACCGGACCGGGGCCGCTGCCGGTGCCGAGGGTGGTCGATCCCCAGGTGTCGGTGATCGGCGCGGCGGTGGCGTCGTTGCCCAGGTAGGGCAGGCCGTACATGTCCTCGACGGTGCGCAGCACGTTGTAGTGGTTGATCGTCTCGCCATAGCTGCCGGGCTTGACGTTCGCGCCGTAGAAGACGGTCGGCAGGTGGTTGGCGGGGGTGAAGTCGTCCTCGTCGAAGGTGACGACGAGCAGGCTGTTGTGGGTCCTGGCCCAGTCGGCGTATCCGCCGAACGTGTTCCTGACCCAGGTGTCGCCCTCGGGGATGTTGCCGTCGTGCATGCTCTGGTACTGGTCGCCGTGGACGAAGGTGACCGTCGGCAGCTTCGCGTAGCCGGACCCGCTGGTCGGGAAGCCGCAGGCCTGGCCGGGCACCGAACCCGGGCAGGTCAGCCACTTGTCGACCGGGTTCGGGCTGGTGGCGGTGCCCGGCAGGTCGGCGAAGCGCAGCCAGGCGGCGGGGGTGGCCTCATCCGAGTAGTCGTCGAAGGAGTACCCGTGGCTCATCAGCTCGTGGGGCAGGTTGTCGGCCTGGATGGAGCCCACCGGCGGGGGGTTGCTGTTCGTCAGCCCCTGGGTGGAGCCGGACAGCAGGGCGTAGTAGTTCGGCAGGCTCGGGTGCCACACGCCGTACGACTGGCTGAACGAAGCGCCCTGCTGGGCCAGGGAGTTGATGTACGGGGCCTGGGCCGTGTCGCCGATGATGCTGCTGTAGTCCTCGTTCTCCATCATCACGACGACCACGTGGTCCGGCTTGGGCAGAGTAGAGGCCGCGGAGGCGGGTGCTGCCGGGGTGGCAGGGGCGGCCGCGGCAGCCGGAGCGGCCGCTGTCACGGTGAGGCCGCAGAACAGCGCTAACGCGCCGGCGAGGCCGACGATCGGACGTGGAATGCGCACGGATGTCTCCTGAGTGGGCGGTTGGCGGCGGCCGTCCCGTGGGTGATGTCGGCGCAGTCGTCCGAGAAGGCCGCGGGACCGCTCCGGTGAATACTGGAGAAATCCCGAAGGCGGACTGCGTCAGGCCCGGCCGAACGGCAGCCTACTTTCGCCCAAGCCTTTCCTGGAATCCTCGGCGGATGAACTCGAAGCGAACTGATCCGGAATTGACAGGCCAGTGACCTTCGGCAGCTTCGGGACTTCTGTGAGGCCCCTGACCGTACTGTTCACAGGCATGTGAAAAGCCGTGCCGCCCTGCGGAGCCGCATGGATGGAAATACCCACTCGGGACCTGGAAACGTACTCCCGTCAGACGGAGACCGAATATCGGGTCGGCTCGGAGGGCGCGTCCCGGAGATCCCGGAGAACCGGCGCTCCGCTGACTGTCCGATTCGGCTTTCTCGGCCGAACAGCAGGCCGGTCCCGGTGCCGGGTGAAAGTGTCTTCCACCCGGCACCGGGACCGCTGTAACCGCCCGTCGAGCGCCGGACCCGACCCGCCTTCAGCGCCGGCTCGGCGTGGTCAGGTCCGGCCGCCCATCTCCGGGGTCGTCGCTGTAGCGCCGGGTAGCCGTGGTCGGATCACTGCGTGGTCCACTGCTGGTTGGTCTTGCCGCTGCCACAGGTCCACTGCACGGCCAGGGCGCCGTCATCGATCGAGGCACCGGTCACATCAAGGCACTTGCCGCTGTTGACGGACACCACCTGCACCGCACTCGACCCGGCCACCGGCTGCAGCAGCCACTGCTGGTTCGCCTTGCCGCTGCCACAGGTCCACTGCACGACCTGGGCGCCGTCATCGATCGAGGCACCGGTCACATCAAGGCACTTGCCGCTGTTGACGGACACCACCTGCACCGCACTCGACCCGGCCACCGGCTGC
>NZ_JARZAH010000035.1:0-81825 GCF_029892145.1 Kitasatospora sp. GP30 | reverse complement strand
CCCCGATCCAGAAGGATCAAGGCCGGGGATGTCAACATATCTGGCGTTGACTTTTGGCACGCTGTTGAGTTCTCAAGGAACGGACGCTTCCTTCGAATTCGCTCTCGCGTTTTCTCCGGGCGCTTCGTTCTTACTTCGTAGAGCTTATCAGATCAGTTTCACTCCGATTTACCGGAGTTTCACTTGCCGATCCGCTCTGCCGCCCCTCTCGCGGCGACTCAGGAACTGTACGGGCACCCAGCCGCCACAAGCAAATCGACCCTCGGGCATTCTGGGCAGCGGTCCGAGGGAGGGTCGATTCGTGAACATGACAGAACGGCTGTCAGAACAGCTGGCCGAAGCAGTCGAGGCGTTCGTCCAGGTCTGCCGGGAGTTCCCGGTGGCGGTCGAGGTGTTTCCGAGCGCGGTCGCCGAGCCGCAGCGCGTGGTCGTCCTCCTCCCCGGCGGCGGGTTGAACGCACGCGCCGGCTTCGCCACCGCCGGCGACCGCAGCCTGGTGGAGTTCCTCGCCGCGGCCGGCTATCTGCCCATCGGCGTCACCCCGCGCGAGGACTCCGCTGACCCGGCCGACGCACGCGAGGCCGCCGACTGGGGCCTGGCCGCTCATCGCACCGATGTCGAGCGGGTGCTCGCCGCCGTCGACGAGTACCTCGGCCTGCCCTATGACCTGCTCGGCCACTCGGCGGGCGCCGCGCTGGCACTCGACCTGGCGGCGCAGCCGGGATGTGCGGCCGGGCGGGTCCTGGTGCTGGACACCACCGGTCCGTACGACCCGGAGACCGAGCCCGACTGGTCCGCTCGGGCGGCCGCGCTCTGCGATGAGTTCCAGCGGCGGCTCGCAGCGGGCGAGTTGCTCCTCGACCCCGGTCTGAAGGCCGCCTTCGCCGCCTCCTCCGCCACCGACGGGAGCCCGGAGGTCCGGGAGCGGCTGACCGTGGCGCTGACCAGGACCAGTGAGCTGCCGGGTCCGGTGAACTGGATCTACCACCGCGGGCACAGCGCCGGCGGCGAGTCGCTGGACCTGGACGTCTGGGCGCGGGCGATGGCGGCGCTGGGCAGTGGGGTGCAGCCGCTGGCGATGCTGCGGGACCTGGCCGCGCTCTGGGCCGGTCGCGAGGAGGTGTACCGGATCGACTGGTCGGCGATCCGCGCCGAGGTGGTCTGGGTCAACGGCGAGCTGGGTCGCGGTGACCATGACCTGGGAGTCCGGCTGATCCGGGCGGGCGGGGCGCGGGTGGACTACCGGGTGGTGCCGGGCTTCGGCCACGGCGACATGGTCTGGGCGCCGCAGGCCCAGGACGCGGTCTGGCCGCTGCTACTGGATCGGTTGATCCAGTAGCAGCGGCCAGCGGTCCGGGTCCTGAGGAGGACTACCGCGCCATCTCCTCCGCGATCGCCGCGGCGAAGGCGTCGATGTCCTCCTCCGTGGTGTCGAAGGCGGTCATCCAGCGCACCTCGCCGGTGTGCTCGTCCCAGAAGTAGAAGCGGTAGCGCTTCTGCAGCCGCTCGCTGACCTCGCGCGGCAGGATCGCGAACACCGCGTTGGCCTGCACCGGGCGGACCACGGTGATGCCGTCGATGCCGCGCACGGCCGTCTCCAGGCGCTTGGCCATGGCGTTGGCGTGGCCGGCGTTGCGCAGCCAGAGGTCGCCGGTGAGCAGCGCCTCGAACTGCACCGAGACGAAGCGCATCTTCGAGGCGAGCTGCATCGACATCTTGCGCAGGTACTTGATGTTGCGGACCCGCTCGGGGTTGAGCACCACCACGGCCTCGCCGAACAGCAGGCCGTTCTTGGTGCCGCCGAAGGACAGCACGTCGACGCCGGCCTCGGCGGTGAACTCGCGGAACGGCAGGCCCAGCGTGGCGGCCGCGTTGGCCAGCCGGGAGCCGTCCATGTGCACCAGCATGCCGCGCTCGTGGGCGTGGTCGCAGATGGCCTTGACCTCGTCCGCGGTGTACAGGGTGCCGAGCTCGGTGCTCTGGGTGATGGAGACGGCGAGCGGCGAGGCGCGGTGCTCGTCGTCCCAGCCGTAGGCCTGCCGGTCGATCAGCTCGGGGGTGAGCTTGCCGTCCGGCGTGGGCACCAGGTGGAGCTTGATGCCGGCCATCTTCTCCGGCGCGCCGCACTCGTCCACGTTGATGTGGGCACTCTCGGCGGCGATCACGGCGCCCCAGCGCGGGAGCAGGGCCTGCAGCGCGACCACGTTGGCGCCGGTGCCGTTGAACACCGGGTAGGCCTCGGCGCGGTCGCCGAAGTGCCGCTTGAAGACGCTCTGCAGGTGCTCGGTGTACTGGTCCTCGCCGTAGGCGATCTGGTGGCCGCCGTTGGCCAGGGCGATGGCGGCCAGGATCTCCGGGTGGACACCGGCGTAGTTGTCACTGGCGAACCCGCGGGCGGCGGGGTCGTGGTGGCGCACTGCGTCGGTGGGGTTGCTCATTGGGCTGTCAGCCACAGGTGCTGTCCGTTCAGTTCTGCTGCGGGGCGGGACCAGAGGTCCGCCAGGTGGTCGGCCAGGTCGGCGGTCTCGGTGAAGCCGGTGAACTTGGCCTCGGGCTTCTCGGCCCGCATCTCGGGAGTGAGCAGGGCCTTGATCACCAGGATGACGGCCGCCGCGGTGGGGGTGCCGTCCGGGTCGGTGGTCTGCTTGGTGAAGGAGTGGGCCATGGCGAGGGTCCAGGCCTCGCTGGCGGCCTTGGCGGCCGTGTAGGCGGCGCCGCCCTGGGTGGGCTTGTGCGCGGCCGCGGCGCCGATCATCGCGTAGCGGCCGTCCGTGCTGCGCAGCAGGGCGGGCTGGAAGGCCAGCGAGGTGTGCTGCAGGGTGCGCAGCACGGTGTTGTGCAGGAAGTCCCAGTCCTCGAGCTTGGTGTCGGTGAAGGTCTTGCTGCCGCGCCAGCCGCCGACCAGGTGGAACAGGCCGTCGACGTGGCCGTGCTCGGCCTCCAGGCGGTCGGCCCAGTCCTTGACCTGCTCCAGGTCGAGCAGGTCGATGACCTGGGCGTGCACCGTGGCGTCGGGGACGGCGGCGCGCACCTGATCGACTGCCGCGTCCAGGCGCTGCTGGTCGATGTCGGCGGCGATCACCACGGCGCCGCCGGCGGCGATCCGGCGCAGCACGGCCTGGCCGGCCGGGCCACTGGCGCCGGCGACCACGATCACCTTGCCGGTCAGGTCAGCGGTGGGGTTGCTCATGCGGCGATCTCCTTAGGACCGTTGCCGGTGATGCCGGTGGTGGCGGCGATGACCCCGCGGAGCTTCTTGGCGAGGGCCTCGTAGAACATGCTGAGCGGGAACTCGTCCGGGTGGACGGCGTCGCAGAGCGCCTTGTTGAGCGTCTTGGCGTCGCTGTCCAGCGGCAGCGCCTCGGGGCCCTTGGCCCAGGTGGAGGCGGGGTGCGGGGTGAGGTACTTGGAGACCAGCTGGTAGGCGGCGATCCAGTGGGCGGTCTTGGGGCGGTCGATGCCGGCCCGGTAGAGCTCCTCGATCTCACCGCAGAGCGCGTTGGTGACCTCGGCGGCGCGGTCCCAGTCGATGCTCAGCTTGTTGTCGCGCCAGCGCAGCGCGTCGTGCTGGTGCAGGTAGGCGAAGAGCAGTTGGCCGCCCATGCCGTCGTAGTTGCGCACCCGCCCGCCGGTGACCGGGAAGCGGAACATCCGGTCGAAGATGATCGCGTACTGCACGTCGCGGCCCTGGGGGTAGCCCTCTGCCTCCAGCCGGACGGCCTCCTTGAAGGCGGTCAGGTCGCAGCGCAGCTCCTCCAGGCCGTACATCCAGAACGGGCTGCGCTGCTTGATCATGAAGGGGTCGAACGGCAGGTCGCCGTGGCTGTGGGTGCGGTCGTGGACCAGGTCCCAGAGCACGAAGGTCTGCTGGGAGCGCTCCTGGTCCAAGATCAGCTCGGCGGCGTCCTCGGGGATCTCCAGACCGAGCAGCCGGACGGCGGACTCGGAGACGGCACGGAACCGGGCGGCCTCGCGGTCGCAGAAGATGCCGCCCCAGGTGAAGCGCTCGGGGGCCTTGCGGACGGCCACGGTCTCCGGGAAGAGCACGGCCGAGTTGGTGTCGTAGCCGGCGGTGAAGTCGGTGAAGGTGATCGGCACGAACATCGGGTTGTCGAAGCGGGTGCGCTCCAGCTCCGCCAGCCAGTCCGGCCAGACCACGCTGAGCAGCACGGCCTCCAGGTTGCGGTCCGGGTTGCCGTTCTGGGTGTACATCGGGAAGACGACCAGGTGCGGCAGGCCGTCGACGCGCTCGGCGGCGGGCTGGAAGGCCAGCAGGGAGTCGAGGAAGTCGGGCTCCCGGTAGCCGGTGTCGGCCCACTTGCGCAGGTCGACCTGGACGGCCTCCAGGTACGCGGCGTCGTGCGGGAAGAGGGGGGTGAGCTCCTGGATCGCGCCGAGGACGGTGTCCAGCAGCGGGTCCACGGTGGAGCGCTGGACGGTGTTCAGGTCGATCGAGCCGTCCTTCGACTGCAGCGGGCGCAGCGTCTCGACGGCGTCCTTGAGGCGCAACCAGGCGGGGTGCTCGGCCAGGGCCGCCGCCGGAAGGTCGGTCGCCGCGGTGGGCTTCGACGAAAGATTCTGCATGGGAGACCTGCTTCGACAGAAGGTATTGAGTCAAGAACACGATAAGGACGAAAGGTTCTCCTGTTCAAGGGGGGGCAGGTGAGAGAAACTGCGGACCCCTCGCCGGCCGGCCGCAAACCCTGCGGTCCGCAGGTGCCGATCACCCCCGTTCGAGCGTCACCGCAGGTCCGGCCGACGGCCAGCCGACGGGCTCAACTGGCCCTCCCCCGGCGGGCGCTGCGTCACCTCCGCGGAGCCCGCACCTCCGTGCGCCCCGCGCGCGCCCTGCTCACGGCCGTCACGCCGCGCGATCGTGGTGACACGCCGCCGGTGGCACGCACCCGGAGGCCCGGAGGGGGGCGAGCGATGCACGGACCGGCCGTCCTGAGCTGGCTGCTGGCGCTGCTCACCACCGCCACCGGCGTGCTGTGCCTGCTGCGGTTGCGCGGCCGCGGTGGGCACGGGGCGTGCTCCTCGGACGCGGCGGAGGCCGCGATGGGCCTGGGCACCGCCGCGATGATCACGCTCGGCGACCGGCTGCCGGCCTCGCTCTGGGTGGCGCTCTTCGGGCTGCTGGGCGCCGCCGCGCTGGCCGCCACGCTCGGCCCCCAGGCCGACGGGCAGCGGGCGCACCAGCTGCACCATGCGGTCGGCGCGGCGGCGATGGTCTACATGGCCTTGGCGATGCGGGCGCCCGAGCGGCATCCGGGCATGGTGATGTCGATGGGGCTGCCGCCGCTGACCGGCCTGCTGCTGCTCTACTTCGGCGGCTACGCGCTCTGGTCCGGCAGCCGGCTGCTGACGGTGGGCGGGGCGGCCACCGGCGGCGGGCCGGCCCCGCAGGCCTGCCGACTCGCCATGGGCATCGGCATGTTCGCCATGCTGCTGGCGCTCTGAGGACACGGGCGGCCACTAGGGCGGCGACGGCAGCTGACGCAACGTGGTGGTGTTGGTCACGGCCGGGGGCCGATGGTTCCGCGCGCCGGGGTGAGCGCCTAGATTGAGCGCAGCGTTCTGTCGCGCCTTCCCTCAGGGGGGACTTGCTGCCATGACGGCCCTGCTCGGCCTGCTGCTGCTCGGATTCGTGCTCGCCACCGGCGGGCCCCTCCTGCTGGCCCGGGCCCGCTGGGTCGACCGTGAACCGGTGCTGGCGCTGCTGGTCTGGCAGTGCCTGGTGGTGGCGGTGCTGCTGTGCTGCGTGCTGAGCCTGCTGCTCTCGGTCGCGACCGCGCTGCCCGCCGTGCGCACCATGGTCTTCACCGGCGCGCCGCCTGGTGTGGAGGCCGCCTACGAGCTGGTCGACACCGAGGGCTGGGGCCGGCTGTGCGCGGCGCTGCTGGCGCTCGGCGGGGTGTGGACGGCGGTCTCGCTGGTCCGGGAGATCCGCGCGGCCCGGGCACTGCGGGAGAGCCGGCATCGTGAACTGGCGCACCGGGCACCGGACCTGCCTGCCGGCATCGGGCTGCCGCCGGCCCGCCGGGAACGGCTGGTGGTGCTGGAGAACGGCCGCCCCGACGCCTGGTCGCTGCCCGGCCCGCAATCCCGGCTGGTGGTCACCACGGGTGCGCTGCGCCGGTTGACCGACCGCGAGTTGGAGGCGGTGCTCAGTCATGAGCGCGGCCATGTGCGGGCCCGGCACCACTGGCTGTCGCAGGGCGCGCAGGCGCTTGCCGCGGGCTTCCCCAGGGTCGCGGTGTTCACCGCGTTCCGCGACCAGGTGGGCGAGTTGGTGGAGTTGGCGGCCGACGACCTGGCGGCCCGCCGGCACGGGCGGCTGACCACGGCGCACGCGATGGTCGAGATCAACGCCGGGCGCGGGGTGTTCGAGGGCTGCTCCGGGGCGCACGGGCCGGGTCAGTTGGCGCAGGCGCCGCGCCGGGTGGACCGGCTGCTGGCGGGTGAGCCGCGGCTTCCGGTGGTCACTCGGCTGCGGCTGACCCTGCTGGCCCTGGCCGCGCCGGCCACCGTGCTGCTGCTCGCGGCCGCGCCGGGGCTGGGTGCCTTGCGTTAGCGAGCCCGGCTTGCGTTGGCGAGCCCGGCTTGCGTTGGCGAGCCCGGCTTGCGTTGGCGATCCCGGCTTGCGTCGGCGAGCCCGGCTTGCGTTGGCGATCCCGGCTTGCGTCGGCGATCCCGTGCGTGAGCGATCCCAGAGCCCCACGGGAACCCCAAGAACCGCTAGCCGCAGCTGGGTTGACGTTCCAACAGAGTCTGCCGCAGCACCGATCGGTGCAGCGGCTTGGCCTCCTGGTAGCGCTGCCGCCCCTCGTCCGAAAGCAGCACGAAGACGCCCCGGCGGTCTTCCGTGCACATGTGGCGCTCGACCAGGCCGCCCTTCTCCAGCCGGCCGATCAGCCGGGAGAGCGCACTCTGGCTCAGATGCACCTTCTCGCCGAGCTCCTGGACCCGCAGCTTCCCGGGGCAGTCGCCGAGCGTCTCGGCCAGCCGCTCCAGCACCTCGAACTCGCTCATGCCGAGCCCGAACCGCTCCCCCAGCTCACGATCCAGGGCGCAGGCAGTGGCCGCGTGGCGAGCCAGCAGCTCGCGCCAGGCGGCGACCAGGTCGGCCGGCTCGGCCGCGTCAATGTCGGACACGACGCCGACCTTATCACATGCACATGAACAATATGCAACGGCATTAAATCTACTTGCATTGATTGCACATGCATGTAGTGTCTTGCCCATGCCGACTCACACCCCACCAACCGACCAGAAGCCGCTGACAACTGACGCACCGTCCGGAACCGACCCCTGGAGCCCGCGCCTCTGGGGCGCCCTGATCGTGCTCTGTGCCGCGCTCTTCCTGGACGCCTTGGACGTCTCCATGGTCGGCGTCGCACTGCCGTCCATCGGCGCCGACCTGAAGCTGTCGACGTCGACCCTGCAGTGGGTGGTCTCCGGCTATGTGCTCGGTTACGGCGGGCTGCTGCTGCTCGGCGGCCGGGCCGCCGACCTGCTGGGCCGGCGCCGGGTGTTCCTGATCGCGCTCGCCGTCTTCGCCGGCGCCTCACTGCTCGGCGGTGTGCTGGACGACGGCGGCCTGCTGATCGGCGCCCGCTTCCTCAAGGGCGCCAGCGCCGCCTTCACCGCCCCGGCCGCGCTCTCCATCATCACCACCACGTTCCCCGAGGGCCCGGCCCGCAACAAGGCACTGTCGATCTTCACCACCTGCGGCGCCAGCGGCTACTCGCTGGGCCTGGTGCTCAGCGGCCTGCTCACCTCGCTGAACTGGCGCTGCACGTTCCTGATGCCGGTCCCGGTGGCCGTGATCGCCCTGGTCTTCGCGCTGCGGGTGCTGCCCAAGCACGCCCATGAGCGCGGCGACGGCGGCTATGACGTGCTCGGCGCGATCACCGGCACCGCGGCACTGCTGCTGCTGGTCTTCACCGTCACCGAGGCGCAGAGCGTGGGCTGGGCGACGGCCCGGACCATCGGTTCGCTGGTCGCCGTCGCGGTGCTGCTGACCGCCTTCCTGGTGATCGAGCAGCGCACCGCGCACCCGCTGGTCCGGCTCGGCATCTTCCGCAACGGCGCCGTGGCCCGGGCCAACTCGACCGCGTTCCTGCTGATGGGGTCGTACGCCGGCTTCCAGTTCATCATCGCCCTCTACCTGCAGCGGACGCTGCACTGGTCGGCGCTGCAGATGGGCTTCGGACTGCTGCCGGCCGGCGCGCTGGTCGCCCTCTCGGCCACCAAGATGGGCGCGATCGTGGACCGCTACGGCACCGGCCGGCTGCTCCCGCTGGGCAGCCTGGCGATGCTGATCGGCTACGCGCTGTTCCTGCGGCTCGGCCCGCACGGCACCTTCCTGGGCCTGGTGCTGCCGACCATGCTGCTGCTCGGCATCGGCTTCGCGCTCTTCTACCCGTCGGTCAACATCGCCGCCACCAACGGCGTGGCCGACGAGGAGCAGGGCCTGGCCTCCGGGCTGGTGAACACCGCGATCCAGGTGGGCAACGCCCTGGTGCTGGCGGTGACCACCGCCGTACTCACCGCCGGCAGCCACGGCGGCACCAGCGCGCATGACCAACTCAACGGCTACCGACCGGCGTTGGTGCTGGTCACGGTGGTGGCGCTGGCCGGTCTGCTGATCACCGCGGTCGGTGCGCTGCTGGACCGCCGACGGGCCGAGGTGCACCATCCGGTGCCGGACTACGATTACCGGCGGGCCGACTCCGGGGCGGCCCTCAAGGAGCGGGTCTGACGGACCGGCAGTTCCCGAGGTCGACACCCACCGAACCGGCGCCACCGCGCCGTTCGGTGGGTGTCGGTCTCACCAGTCCCCCGTTCTGGTGAGACCGACACCGGCCCCGTACGGACCCGCACCAGCCATCGCCTCGGGTGCAGGTCGGCCACTCTCGGTCAGCGTAAATTGACCCAGAGCCAACCAACGTACGGAGCTGACACGATGGCACCTCGCGGGGAATCGGTCAACGAGGAGATGCGACTGCGCTCCCGGCGCCGGCTGATGCGCGCCACGGTGGAACTGGTGGACCAGCGCGGATACGCCGCCACCACACTCGCCGACATCGCCGAACGCGCCGGGCTCGCCCGCGGACTGGTCTCCTACTACTTCGACGGCAAACGACTGCTGATGCAGTCCGCCACCCACCGGCTGATGCACCTGGAGCTGGCCGCCGCGCTCGCCGAACTGCCGCCGGACGCCTCGCCACCGCAGCGGCTGGCCGCGGCGATCGACCAGATCCTGCACACCGCACTGGACCACCCCCGGGTGATGCGCTCGCACCTGGCGCTGATCCTCGACCCGGACATCGGCGGCTTCGTCCAGGACCCGGAGCAGCAGCAGCTCGGCGCGATCCTGCGGGAGGTGCTGGCGGGCTGGGGCGCACCCGATCCGGCCGCCGAACACGCGGTGCTGCGCAGCGCGTTGATGGGCGGCTGCATCGGCGTGCTGCTGCCCGGCGCGCAGACCCCGCTGCCGCCGATCCGGGCCGACCTGTTCGCCCGCTACGGCCTGCCCTGGGAGTTGGGGCAGCCGCCGGAGGGCGGCAGTCCCGGTCGGCCGGACTGGGCACACCTGGCCTCCGGCTGACCGGGTCGCCGGGTCAGCTCTCGGCCAGGATCGAGGTCAGCAGGTCGGTGGTCTTCTCCGGGGTGAGGCTGTCCACGCAGAGCCGTTCCATCACCTGCACGTAGGCGTCCACGTCGTCCCGCTTGTCCAGGTAGAGCGCGCTGGTCAGCTGCTCCAGGTAGACCACGTCGGCGAGGTCCTGCTCGGGGAAGCGCAGGATGCTGAAGGCGCCGCTCTCCCCGGCGTGCGCCCCGAACCGGAACGGCATCACCTGGATCACCACATTGGGCCGCTCGGCGATGTCGATCAGGTACTGGAGCTGGCCGCGCATCACCTTCGGTCCGCCGACCGGCCGGCGCAGCGCCGCCTCGTCGATCACCGCCCACAGCCGCGGGCCCTGGCCCTCCGCCAGCAGCTTCTGGCGGCGCAGCCGCAGGCCGACCAGGCGCTCGACCTCCTCCTCGCTGAGCGCCGGGCTGCTCTGGGTGAAGACGGCGCGGGCGTAGGTCTCGGACTGCAGCAGGCCGGGGATGAACTGCACCTCGTAGGTGCGGATCAGCGAGGCGGCCTCCTCCAGGCCCACATAGGTCTGGAACCAGCCCGGCAGCACATCGCTGAAACTGTGCCACCAGCCGGACTTGTTGGCCTCGCGGACCAGGCCGAGCAGCGACTCGCGCTCCTCGCCGTCGGTCACGCCGTAGAGGGTCAGCAGGTCCGCGACGTCGCGCTCCTTGAAGCTGACCCGCCCGAGTTCCATCCGGCTGATCTTCGACTCGGAGGCGCGGATGGCATAGCCGGCGTCCTCGCGGGTGACGCCGCGGGCCTCCCGCAGCCTGCGCAGCTGGGAGCCCAGGAGGATCCGGCGCACCATCGAACCGCCGCCGGGCTGCACTGTGGTCATGCCGTTGGAACCTCCGACTCAGGAAATCAGCGCACAGTCTGCCATCATCCGGCCGCTCACAGTGCCTGTACCAGTACAAGGATCTACCAATTTTGCATCAGCACGTCCATCGGCACATCCATCGGCACGTACGGATGCACGTGCATCCGGCGTCTGCATATGCCAATAGTGCGACTGCACGTGAATCGACTCTTGCATCCGCCGTGAGCACAGAGCACGATGGTGCACGTGCAGTTGCACGCCCCCTGTGACAGTCCCGCGGGCTTCGTCGTCGACCCCATGCATCCGGTCGAGGCGGTGGCGAAGCGGCCGAGCGAGTCGGAGGTGACCGGCATGACCCCGCCGGGTCCAGCCGTGTCCGCCCCCTTATGGGAGGAGCTCTTCATGGGCACCGGTACGGCGCTTGCCATCGACCCTGACGTGGTCACCTGCACGCTCCCCCCTCGTTATGACGCGGTGAAGACCGCCCGCGACTTCACCAGAACCTCCCTGCAGCGCTGGGGCCTTGGCGACATGTTCGACGATGTCGCCCTGGTCGCCTCGGAGTTGGTCACCAACGCGCTGCGGCACGCGATCGGCCAGCCGACCGCTGCGGACCTGCCGGGGCAGCAGCCGTTCCCGATCCAGCCGGGCCCGGTCGACGGCCGGCTGCCGATCCGGATCAGCCTGGTCCACCGGGGGGACCAACTGGTCTGTGCCGTCAGCGATCCGAGCTGCCAGGGGCCGGTCACCCGGGAGGCCGACTTCGTGGCCGAGTCAGGCCGGGGGCTGCACCTGGTCGACTCGTTCAGCTGCTCCTGGGGCTGGCACCCGCTGGCCTCCGGGACCGGCAAGGTGGTCTGGGCCGTCTTCCAGGCCGAGGGGGCACCGACTTCCCTGCCCTCCATGGCGGTTGACGCTGCGTCGATCGGACGTCACCGCCGCTCAGCCTGACGGGCCTCATCCGCCCGACCGAACGCCGCGCCGTCGCGCGGCGTTTCGCGTTCCCGGGCCCAACCCGCGGGCCCAGCCTGCGATTGCCAGAGCGAGTAGCCGAACCGCGCGGCCGAACTGCGCAGCCGACCCGGGGGCCCAACCGACAAGGGGCGCCGAGGACATGCGAAACGCCGCCGCAGACTCCCCTGTGCCGCGGCGGCGCCCAGTCCGATCGCTTGGCCCGGCAAGCGGCCTGACGGTGGCTCAGGGATCAGGCGACCAGGTGGTCGAACTCCCCGTCCTTGACGCCCAGCAGCAGCGCCTCGATCTCGTCCCGGGTGTAGATGAGGGCCGGGCCGTCCGGGAAGCGCGAGTTGCGCATGGCGACGGCGCCACCATCGAGGGCCGCCAGCTCCACGCAGTTGCCCTTGGAGTTGCTGTGGCGACTCTTCTGCCAGACCACGCCTTCGAGGTCTGCCGCGGGCATGCCGTTGTACGTGTGGTGCATCGAATTCTCCCAAGAGCTGGAGTGCTCATAGCGCTCGGCGCCCGACCGCTCCGGCCGCCGGCCGCCTCCGGCTCGTACGGGCAGGGCGAATGCCTTACTTGTCGTGATGATAACGCTAATGCACGTGCATCGGCATGCGATTTTGCGCGTGCACCGTCAGGAACTTGATGTGACAAACCCTCGCCAAACCGACACAATCCGCCAGACAGAACTGGACATTTGAGGGTGATTCAGCTCTTCGATCGTCACCCCGTGTCAGGGGACGTCCACGACTCTCTGACCGGTTCAGCCATTGACAGGCCCATTCCACGGTCGAGTTCGCATCCGAACCCTCACACTCCGTCACATCAATGGAACGAGAGGCCGGTTTTCCGGACGCCGGGCCTTGCCATCGGCGGAGCGGAGCCGGGCGGCGGGCAATCGACCGGCAGCCCGATGCGGACTGATCACGCGTATGTCCTACGATTCTGCGCCATGAGCACTGCAGCCATCCCGGGCGCACAACTGCCCGTCCGCACGCCAGGCTCCCGAGCACGGGGGCGCCACCGCCGTCCCGAGCGCCCCGAGGTCCCGGTCGGCGCGGCGCCGCTGGTCCTCGCGGTGCCGGCCGAGGCGACGCCCGAGGCGGTGGCGGTGGTGGACGAGCTGATCTCGGTGATCCGCGGCGAACAGCCCGGCATCGAAATGCTGGCCGGCTGGCTGCCGACCACGGCCGCCGAGCCGGCGGCCCAGGAGGAGCGGGACGAGCAGGACGCTCCCCAAACGCAGCCGGGCCACACCGCCCCCACCGTCGCCGACCTGGTGGCCCGGGCCGCCGAGCTGGGCCTGCCCGCCCCGGTGCTGGTGCCGCTCGCCACCGGACCCCATGACTTCCTGGCCGGGCTGCACCAGCTCGCCGCCGAGACCGGGGCGCAGGTGACCGAGCCGCTCGGCCCGCACCCGCTGCTGGCCGAGGCGGTGCACGTGCGGCTCTCCGAGGCCGGTCTGGCCCGCGCCGACCGTGCCCGCCTGTTCGCCATCGCCACGGCCGCCGACGGCGTGGTGCTGACCACGGTGGGCGGCGAGGAGGCCGCCGCGGCGGCCGGCGTCACCGGCGTGCTGCTCGCGGCCCGGCTGGCGGTGCCGGTGGTGGCCGCCGCCCTGGACGTGCCCGGCTCGGTGGCCGGCGCCGTCGAGCACCTGCGGGCCACCGGCTCGCAGCGGCCCGCCCTGGCCCCGCTGGTGATCGGCCCGGAGGTGAGCGGCGAGGCGCTGCTGGCCGCCGCCGAGGAGACCGGCTGCCCGAGCGCCGCGCCGATCGGCGCCTACCCGACGGTCGGTCAGCTGATCGCCTCGGTGTACCTGGCCGCGCTGCCCGAGCCCGCCGAGCCCGAGCCGGTCGCGGAGGGCCCGCGGCTCCCCGCACAGGCCGCTGGAGAGGCTTCCGAGGAGGCCTGAGCCCCCGCAGTCCGGCCGGCCCCGTTCGCGTCCCCTGGGACGCGGGCGGGGCCTTTCACATGCACGGACACCCACCGACGCCCACCGGCCTCCGCTGGTCTCCGCTGGCAGGGGCTCAGTTCGGGGCCATGCCTTCACAGGGTTCGTCAATCTGCCCACATCTGTCCGTTTTGACCCTTCTAGCACCCCGTCAGGCCACCGGTCTCGAATTGGTAACGAGTACCTGTCAGAGCACCTTCAAGTCCCTTGGAAGTTGCCGGGAAAGCCTCCCGCGAGGGCCTCGGATTTTGAATGGCCCATCAGCCTGAAAGGGCGGCAACTTCGCTGGCGAACAACCCAGTTGCCGGTCCGCGACCCAACGCCCCATCAGCTACCGCCACATGGCGATCTTGAAGGTCGAGTGAACACTGTGTGATGTCACTCACAGCTGTTTGCGATTCCTTCTTATGTCTGTCTAACGTGCTCCCCGTTCGTGGTCACACGGACCCAGCAGACCGGACGCCGAGTCCTGCCACCGACCCTGCTGGCGGCGCGAAAACGCAACCACGGCAGGAGCGGGGGACCCAGGTAAGCCGCCCCGGGAGACCGGGGCTTGGGGTGAAGCCGTGCACGCACGGCCGGGCAACTCCAGCCCGAATCCGACAGCTCACCTCGTAGGCGTAGGAGAGGAACGCGTCTTCATGCTGCCCACGACTGGCACGAACCGTCCGTCCCGCAACGCCAAGCGCGCGATTGCCGCCACCGGCCTGCTCGGCCTGGGCCTGGCCCTGCCGTGCATCACCGCCACCACCGCCTCCGCCGCGCCGGTCTCGGTCTGGGACAAGGTCGCTGCCTGCGAGAGCACCAACAACTGGAGCATCAACACCGGCAACGGCTTCTACGGCGGCCTGCAGTTCACCTCCTCCACCTGGGCGGCCTACGGCGGCACCCAGTACGCCCCGCAGGCCAACCTGGCCACCAAGGACCAGCAGATCGCCGTCGCCGAGAAGGTGCTCGCCGACCAGGGCCCCGGCGCCTGGCCGGTCTGCTCCATCCAGGCGGGCCTGACCGCCGGCGGCGCCCCGGCGCAGGTCGACACCAGCGCGGGCAGCACCAGCAGCACCCCGGCCCCGGCCGCCCCGGCCGCCCCGGCCGCCCCCGCGCAGCAGCAGGCTCCGGCGCCGCAGGCCGCCCCGGCGCAGCACGCCGACCACCAGACCTACACCGTGGTGCCCGGCGACTGGCTGTCCACCATCGCCCAGAAGCACAACGTGGACGGCGGCTGGCAGAAGCTCTACGACCTCAACAAGTCGGTGCTGACCCAGGGCCCGAACTGGATCTACCCGGGCGAGAAGCTCGAGCTGGGCACGGTCGCCGTGGCCACCCCCGCGGCGCCCGCCAAGAACGCTGACGACTCCTCGGACGCCGCCACCCCGGCCCCGGCTTCGGTCCCGGCCCGCACCACCAGCCTGCAGAGCAGTTCCACCAGCGCCCAGAGCGCCACCGGTGCCTTCGCCGCCGCGATCAGCTTCGCGGAGTCCAAGGTCGGCCAGGCCTACGTCTGGGGCGGCAGCAGCAACGGCGGTTGGGACTGCTCCGGCCTGACCCAGGCCGCGATGGCCCAGGCCGGCGTCTCCATCCCGCGCATCGCCGCCGACCAGGCCGCCGCCTCCACCCGGGTGTCGCTGGACAGCCTGCAGCCGGGCGACCTGCTCTTCTGGTCCAGCAACGGCACCGCCTCCGGTGTCTACCACGTGGGCCTGTACGTGGGCGGCGGCAAGTTCGTGGAGGCCGCCAACCCGAGCGCCGGCGTGAAGTTCGAGACCATCTCGAACTACACCCCGGACTTCGCCGGCCGGGTCTGACCCGCCGCACCAGCGGCAGGCGCTGAGCCGCCGCGCACCGAAAGCAGCCGAGGGCCGCCTCCCGCACGTGGGGCGGCCCTCGGCCGTTCCCCGGTCGGGCCCTGGCCGGGTACGGCGCCACAGGGCATGCTGAGGGCTCCGGCAGACCCGAGGAGAACCCGTGCCCAAGCCCAAGGTGACCGTCAGCCTGGACGCCGATCTGGCCATCGACGTGATGATGCTCAGCGGCGCCGGCAACCCGCAGGACGCGGTCGAACTGATCGTCCGTGACTACCTGGCGCGCTCCCGGCGCACCGAGGCCCGCACCGGCGAGGCCGACGATGCCGGCCGGTTCACCCACGAGCGGCGCAGCGACGCCGAGAGCGGCTGACCGGCCGACCAGCTGACCGGCCGCCCGCGAAACGCGAAGTGCCGCCGACCCCGAAGGGCCGGCGGCACCCGCTGAGCGGCGCTGAGATGGACTCTTATCGCGGCCGGGCTCCGGTGGAGCCGCGCATGACCAGCTCCGGCTGGAACATGAACTCGGTCCGCTGGGTGGACTGGCCGCCGACCTCCTCGAGGAGCGCGTCCACCGCGGCGGTGGCCATCGCCTCCACCGGCTGGCGGATGGTGGTGAGCGGCGGCTCGGTGAAGGCGATCAGCGGCGAATCGTCGAATCCCACCACCGAGACGTCCCCCGGCACGCTCAGCCCGCGCTGGCGCACCGCCCGGATCGCGCCCAGCGCCATCATGTCGCTGCCGCAGACGATCGCGGTGCAGCCCTGGTCGAGCAGCGCGCCGGCGGCCGCGTGCCCGCCCTCCACGCTGAACAGGGTGGAGTGCACCAGCTGCTCGGCCTCCTCGGCGGCGACCCCGAGCACCGACCGCATCGCGGCGGTGAAGCCCTCGATCTTGCGCTGCACCGGCACGAAGCGGCGCTGCCCGACCGCCAGGCCGATCCGCTCGTGTCCGAGCTCGGCCAGGTGCTGCACCGCCATCCACATCGCGGCCCGGTCGTCCGGCGAGATGAACGGCGCGGCGATCTTCTCGCTGTAGCCGTTGATCAGCACGAACGGCACCTGGCGGCCCGTCAGTTTGGCGTACCGGTCGTGGTCGGCGGTGGTGTCGGCATGCAGCCCGGAGACGAAGACGATGCCCGCGACCTGGCGGTCCACCAGCATCTCGACCAGTTCGTCCTCGGTGGAGCCGCCGGGGGTCTGGGTGCAGAGCACCGGGGTGTAGCCGTGCCGGCTGAGCACCTGCTCGATCACCTGGGCCAGTGCCGGGAAGATCGGGTTGCTCAGCTCCGGGGTGATCAGCCCGATCAGCCCGGCGCTGCGCTGGCGCAGCCGGGTCGGCCGCTCGTAGCCGAGCACGTCGAGAGCCGCCAGCACGGTCTGGCGGGTGGTCGCGGAGACGCCCGCCTTGCCGTTGAGGACGCGGCTGACGGTGGCCTCACTGACCCCAGCCTGCGCCGCGATGTCCGAGAGTCGCGCCGTAGTCACGAGCCCAGAGCCTATTGCAACCATGTCACACCGCCCACCAGCTGGTGCTGTCCGCGGGCAGCACACCCGGCTGCCGGTCCTCGACGGAGCTCAGCAGCAGCGTCCCCGGGACCATCAACTCCACTGGCTGGCCTGTGGTGTTGACAGTGCAGACGAAGTCGCCCCGACGGAACATCAGCACCCCGGCGGGGGCATCCAGCCACTGGACCCGGTCGCCCGCGCCCAGCTCCGGCCGCTGCCGGCGGATCGCCAGCGCGCTGCGGTAGAGCTCCAGGGTGGAGTTCGGGTCGCCGGTCTGCGCCTCGACGCTCAACGCGGCCCACTCGGCGGGCTGCGGCAGCCAGCTCGGGCCCTGGGCCACCGGCCCGAAGCCGTAGGGCGCCGCGTCGCCGGACCACGGGATCGGCACCCGGCAGCCGTCGCGGAACCCGTCCTGGCCGCTGGCGCGGAAGAAGGACGGGTCCTGGCGGACCTCGTCGGGCAGGTCGGTGACGTCCGGCAGGCCGAGTTCCTCACCCTGGTACAGGTAGGCGGAGCCGGGCAGCGCCAGCATCAGCAGGGTGGCGGCCCGGGCTCGGCGCAGGCCCAGTTCGCGGTCGCCGGGGGTGCGCAGCTGGGTGCCGCCGGGCGGGTTGCCGAACCGGGTGGCGTGCCGGGTGACGTCGTGGTTGGAGAGCACCCAGGTGGTGGGCGCGCCGACCGGGCGCATCGCGTCCAGCGAGGCGTCGATCACCTCGCGCAGCCCGGCCGCGTCCCAGTAGGTCGACAGGTACTGGAAGTTGAAGGCCTGGTGCATCTCGTCGGGGCGCACGTAGTTGGCGGTGCGCTCGACGGTGGGGGTCCAGGCCTCGGCGACCAGGATCCGCTCGCCCGGGTACTCGTCGAGGATCTTCCGCCAGGCGCGGTAGATCTCGTGCACGCCGTCCTGGTCGAAGAACGGCATCACGTCGTTGCCGAGCAGCTTCAGCTGGTCGTGGGTGCCGAGGTCGGGCAGGCCGGGGGCCTTGACCAGGCCGTGCGCGACGTCGACCCGGAAGCCGTCGACGCCCATGTCCAGCCAGAACCGCAGGATCGAGCGGAACTCGTCGGCGACCGCGGGGCTGTCCCAGTTGAAGTCGGGCTGCTCGGGGGCGAACAGGTGCAGGTACCACTCCCCCGGGGTGCCGTCCGGGTTCTCGGTGCGGGTCCAGGCCGGGCCGCCGAATATGGACTCCCAGTCGTTGGGCGGCAGTTCGCCGTCGGTGCCGCGGCCGGGGCGGAAGTGGTAGCGGTCCCGCAGCGGGGAGCCGGGGCCCTCGCGCAGCGCGCGCTGGAACCACTCGTGCTGGTCGGAGGAGTGGTTGGGGACCAGGTCCACGATGATCCGCAGGCCCAGCGCGTGGGCGTCGCGGATCAGCGCGTCCGCGTCCAGCAGGGTGCCGAACATCGGGTCCACCGCGCGGTAGTCGGCGACGTCGTAGCCGGCGTCGGCCTGCGGCGAGGCGTAGAACGGGGAGAGCCAGACCGCGTCCACTCCGAGGTCGCGCAGGTGCGGCAGACGGCTGCGGATGCCGGGCAGGTCGCCCATGCCGTCGCCGTTGGCGTCGGCGAAACTGCGCGGATACACCTGGTAGATGACCGCGTCCCGCCACCAGCCTCTGGGCTCACCGGCTGCCGGGGTGCCGGCGGTGGCGAGGACGGGCCGGGAGGTGTCGGCCGCGCTTCGGGTCGTGGAAGCCTGGGTCATGGAGAGCAGATCCCTTGGGGACGTAGAGGTGCTGGGAAGTGGCTACTTGACGGAGCCGGCGGTCTGACCCGCCACCAGGTGACGCTGGACCAGGAGGAAGACGATGGCCGCGGGGATCGCGATCAGGACCGAGGCCGTGGACATCATCGACCAGTTCTCGCTGTACTGGTTGACGAACGTCTGCATGCCGGCCGAGAGGGTCATCTTGTCCGTCCCGGTCATGAACTGGGTGGCGTAGGCGACTTCGCCCCAGGCGGTGATGAAGCTGTAGAAGGCGGTGACCGCCAGGCCCGGGCGGGCCAGCGGCAGGATCAGCCGCCAGAAGGTGCCGAAGGGGTTGAGGCCGTCGATCCGGCCGGCTTCGTCGATCTCGGTGGGGATCGTGTCGAAGTAGCCCTTCATGGTCCAGGCGCTGAACGGCACCGCGATCGTCAGGTAGGTGAGGATCAGACCGGTCGGCTGGTTCAGCAACTGCAGCTTGGCCAGCAGCTGGTAGAGCGGCACGATCAGGATCGCCACCGGGAACATCTGGGTGATCAGCAGGGTCCACATCACCGGCCGCATGCCGGGGAACCGGAACCGGCTGACCGCGTAGCCGGTGGTGGCGGCGAGGAAGCAGCCGACCACCGTGGTGCAGCCGGCGACCAGCACCGAGTTGCCGAACCAGGTGAGGAACTCGGTGTGGCTGAGCAGGTCGCCGTAGGCCGCGAAGCTGGGGTGGTCGACGAACTTCGAACTGGTCTCGTGCCCGGCCGGCTTGAGCGAGGTGAGGAAGATCCACAGCACCGGGAAGGCCGAGATCACCGAGGCCGCGATCAGGCCGGCGTGCAGGGCGGCGGAGGCTCCCAGGGAGCGCTTCCTGCCCTGTGCCGCGTTGTTCTTGGCCACGGTCACCACACCTCGCCTTGCTTGCGCAGCGAGCGCCGGTAGAACACGGCGAACACCACGAGGATCAACAGGATGATCACGCCCCAGGCGGACGACTCACCGAACTGCCGCATGCCGGTGAAGGCCTTGTTGTAGGCGTAGGTGACCAGCAGCTGGGTGCTGTCGCCCGGCCCGCCGTTGGTGAGCAGGAAGATCACCGGGAACATGTTGAAGGTCCAGATCGTGCTGAGCAGGATCACGGTACTGCTGACGGGACGCAGGGCCGGCAGCGTGATGTACCAGAACTTCTGCCAGCCGGTGGCGCCGTCCATCTCGGCCGCCTCGTAGAGCTCGGCGGGGATCGACTGCAGACCGCCGAGCACGGCGACCATGACGAACGGGAAGCTCAGCCAGATGTTGACGATGATCACCGAGATCTGAGCGATGCTCGGGTCGTTGAGCCAGTCGACCGCCGGCAGCCCCAGCGCCTGCAGGGCGTGGTTCAGGAAGCCGCGGTCGTGGTTCATGATGAACCGCCAGCTGAACGTGGACACGAAGGCCGGCACCGCCCAGGGCAGGATGAGCAGCGTGCGGTACAGCGCCCGGAACCGGACCTGGCGGTTCAGCATGATCGCCAGTGCCAGGCCGATCAGGAACGAGATGCCCACGCAGGCGACCGTCCAGCTGACGGTCCAACCCAGCCGCGCCCAGAAGGTGGTGTTCGCACCGAAGAGGATGTCGGTGTAGTTGCCGAGCCCGACGCTCTTGTAGGTGGCCGGGATGTGCAGGAACTGCCCGATCTGCTTCTCGGTGTTCTGGTCGTTGGCGTTGGTGGTGGAGAGGTAGATCCCCTGCACCAGCGGGTAGCCGACGATCACCGCGATGACGATGACGACCGGGGCCACCAGCGTCCAGGCGTACCAGTGCTTGCTCAGTGCCAGGCGCAGTCGCCCGGCCGGGTGACGATGGGGACCGGCGGCGCGCCGCGGGCCGCGGGCGGGGGTGTCCCCGCCCGCGGCCGGCGCAGCGGGCCGGCCTGTGGTGGTGTCCACGGCAGCCATGCCCTGACTTGTCCTTACTTCCAGCCGAGGTTCTTGCGGTACGCGTCGCCCGTGTTCTTGACCGCGGTCTGCGGGCTCTCCTTGCCGGACAGCATCGCGGTGTACTCGGTCTTCAGCGGGTCGAACAGGGTGCCGCCCTCGGGGATCCACGGGCGCTGGTGGGCCTTGTCGATGGCGTCCTTGAAGAACTTCGCCTCGTCGGTGTCGGCGATCGCCGGCTCGGCCCAGACCGACTTGCGGGTCGGCAGCGCGCCGGTGCCCTGGAAGATCTTGGTCTGCGCCTCGGGCGAGGCCATGTACTGGACGAACACCTCGGAGGCGGCGGTGGCCTTGCTGCCCGCGTAGATCGCGTAGGACTGGCCGCCCTGCGGGGCCGCCTGGGTCACGCTGCCGGCCGGGACCACGGCGATGCCGAGGTTGGACTTGTCGGTGAACTCGCCGCCGCCGCTGTTGATGGTGGCCAGCGACCAGGGGCCGTTGATCATCATCGCGACGTTGCCGGACTGGAAGTCCGACATCATGTTGGCCCAGCCGTCGGTGACCGAGGTCTTGGCGGCGCCGGAGTCGACCAGGTCCTTGATGGTGCTGAACGCCTTGACGCCGGCCGCGTTGTCGACGGTGACGGTCTTGGAGTTGGCGTCCACCAGGTCGCCGCCCTCGCCGTAGAGGAAGGAGAGGCTCCAGTAGGGGTCGTCACCGCGCAGGTAGAAGCCGGTCTTGCCGAGCTTCTGCTTGATCTGCGCGCTGTCGGCCTTCAGCTCGTCGATGCTCTTGGGCGGGGTGGCGATGCCCGCGGCGGCGAACATCTTCTTGTTGTAGAAGAGCGCCATGGTGTCGGTGACCTGAGGCACGGCGTAGGTCTTGCCGTCGTACTTGGTGGCGGCGACCGGGTTGGGCAGGAAGTCGTCGGCGTTGACCAGGGCCGAGGTGCCGTCCAGCGGCAGCAGGTAGTGGTCGGCCGCGAGCTCGGGGGTCCAGGCGATCTCGGAGCGGATCACGTCGGGCGCGCCGGAGCCGGTGGAGAAGGCGTTCTTCACCTTGTTCTGGGCGTCGCCGAACGGCACGTTGACGTAGTTGACCTTGATGTTCGGGTACTTCTTCTCGAAGTCCGCGATCACGGCCTGGTAGGTCGGGGCCTCGGCCTTGGCGTCGGAGGTGTCCCAGTAGGTGACGCTGCCGCTGACCGTGCTCGGGTCGACCGACGCGCCGGCGGCCGGAGCCGAGCCGCCGCTCGAACCGCTGCTGCCGCAGGCTGCGAGGGTGACGGCCAGGGCCGCAACGAGAGCGGAGGCCGCGATGCCACGCCGCATGAGAGCTCCTAGGTGAAACGGTGGGGGGTGGGTGCCCGATTCGAGAAGAGGGGGACGATACTGGCCCCGCGACGCCGACCGCACAGGTGCCGCCATCGGGCTTGGGCAGGAACGTAACAGCGCCGAAAGGTGATCTGAAAGCTCTTGCAGCAATTTTCTGCAAGAAGCCGGTGATCGTTACATCCGCGTGTCCCAAGGGTTGCCGTCACGCGTCTTGACGAGGGCAGATGCCTGGCCGGGGGTCCTTGACACCGTCGGGCCGCTGGCCATGGGATGGCAGTGGTCCACGCCACCCCACGCGCGGGCCCGCCCTGGCCGGTGCAGTCCAGGGCGACAGTCGCTCAGGAGGCGAAGCATGGCGTACTACCGCACCGTCGGCACGGTGCCGCCGAAGAGGCACACCCAGCATCGCAACGAGGCCGGCGGCCTCTACTACGAGGAGCTGATGGGCGAGGAGGGCTTCTTCTCCGACTCCTCGCTGCTCTACCACCGCGCCATCCCGTCCGCCCTGGTGGACAGCCGGGTGTGGGCGCTGCCGGAGGCCAAGGCGGAGGCCAACCACCCGCTGAAGCCCTACCACTTCAAGCTGCACGACCTGTTCCCCGGTGAGCAGTGGCGGCAGACCGACGCGGTGCGCGGCCGCCGGGTGGTGCTCGCCAACGCCGATGTCCGGATCGCCTACGTGGCCTGCGGGCAGGAGTCCCCGCTCTACCGCAACGCCATAGGCGACGAGTGCGTCTACGTGGAGTCCGGCGAGGCGGTGGTGGAGACCGTCTTCGGCAGCCTCACCGTGGGCCAGGGCGACTACGTGATCATCCCCCGGGCCACCACGCACCGCTGGCTGCCCGGCGGCGACCAGCCGCTGCGGCTCTACGCGATCGAGGCCAACAGCCACATCACCCCCGCCCGGCGCTACCTCTCCAAGTACGGCCAGCTGCTGGAGCACGCGCCGTACTGCGAGCGCGACCTGCGCGGGCCCTCGGCGCCGCTGCTGGTCGACGAGCAGGGGGATGTGGACGTCTATGTGAAGCACCGCGGCAACGGCCCGGGCGGCATCGCGGGCACCGTCTTCACGATGCCCAGCCACCCCTTCGACGTGGTCGGCTGGGACGGCTGCCTCTACCCGTACGCCTTCAACATCGCGAACTTCGAGCCGATCACCGGCCGGATCCACCAGCCGCCGCCGGCCCACCAGGTCTTCGAGGGCAACAACTTCGTGATCTGCAACTTCGTGCCGCGCAAGGTGGACTACCACCCGCTGTCGATCCCCGTGCCGTACTACCACTCCAACGTGGACAGCGACGAGGTGATGTTCTACTGCGGCGGGGACTACGAGGCGCGCAAGGGCTCGGGCATCGGCCAGGGCTCGGTCTCGCTGCACCCGGGCGGCCACACCCACGGCCCGCAGCCGGGTGCCTACGAGCGGTCGATCGGCGCCGAGTTCTTCGACGAGCTGGCGGTGATGGTGGACACCTTCCGCCCGCTGGAGGTCGCCGAGGCCGGGCGGGCGAGCGATGACGGCGTGTACGCGTGGAGCTGGAGCGGGCGCGGCCCGCAGGACGGTGTGAGCAAGTGAGCAAGCAGAGCTGGATCCCGGTCCCCGAGGGTTCCCCCTTCCCGGTGCAGAACCTGCCGTACGGCGTCTTCACCCCGCCGGGAGCCGAGACCCCCAGGGTCGGGGTGGCGATCGGCGAGCACGTGCTCGACCTCGCCGCGATCTGGGCCGGCACCCCGCTGGGCGCCGACCTGGCCACCGGTTCGCTCAACCGGTTCATGCGCCGCGGGCCCGGCGAGTGGGCCTATGTGCGCGAGCGGGTCACCGGGCTGCTCACCGGTGAGGAGGAGCGGCGGCTGGTCGAGGCCAACCTCTACCGGATCGACGAGGTGCGGCTGCGGCTGCCGATCGAGGTCGCCGACTACGTCGACTTCTACGCCTCCGAGGAGCACGCCACCAACCTGGGCCGGATGTTCCGCCCGGACGCCGCGGCGCTGCTGCCCAACTGGAAGCACCTGCCGGTCGGTTACCACGGCCGGGCGGGCACCGTGGTGGTGTCCGGCACCGAGATCCGGCGCCCGAACGGCCAGCGCAAGGGCCCGCAGGACCCGGCGCCGGTCTTCGGCCCCTCGGCGCGCCTGGACATCGAGGCCGAGCTCGGCTTCGTGGTCGGCGCCGGCTCGGCGCTCGGCGACGCGGTCGACGTGGCGGACTTCGCCGACCACGTGTTCGGCGCGGTGCTGCTCAACGACTGGAGCGCGCGCGACATCCAGTCCTGGGAGTACGTGCCGCTCGGCCCGTTCCTGGGCAAGTCGTTCGCCACCTCGATCTCGCCCTGGGTGGTGCCGCTGGCCGCCCTGCAGGCGGCCCGGACCACCACCCCGGCGCAGGATCCGCAGCCGCTGCCCTACCTGGTCGAGAAGGAGCCCTGGGGGCTGGACATCGACCTGGTGGTGGAGCTCAACGGCAGCGTGGTCTCCCGGCCGCCGTACGCCGGGATGTACTGGTCGCCGGCCCAGATGCTGGCGCACACCACGGTGAACGGCGCCTCGCTGCGCACCGGTGACCTCTACGGCTCCGGCACCATCTCCGGCGCCGCCCCCGACCAGCGCGGCTCGCTGATCGAGCTGAGCTGGAACGGCCGCGACCCGCTCACCCTCGCCGACGGCTCCACCCGGACCTTCCTGCAGGACGGCGACACGGTCACCATCAGCGCCACCGCCCCGGGCGCGGACGGCGTCCGGATCGGCTTCGGCGAGGTCACCGGCACCGTGCGCGGCTGACCCACACGCCGTCGGCCCGTCCCGCTGATTTCGGCGGGCGGGCCGACCGCGTGTCAGGCGACGCTACCAATCGGGTGAAATCAGGCGGATTTGCATACCTGTCAGATCAGCGACGATGGTTCGCTGACCTACCGTTGTCCGGGCATCGTCAACCAACCCTCTGGAGCCGTGCCATGCCCGCCATCCGCCGCACCCTGGTGTTCTCCGCCGCCCTGACCGCCCTGCTCGGCTACGCCGCCCCGGTGCTCGCGCAGTCGCCGGCGCTCGACGCGCCGATGATCCTCAGTGACTCCGGGCCCACCGACCCGCACGGCGATCCGCTGAACGCCACCAGCGCCAACTGGGCCGGATACGCGGCCACCGGGCACCGGTTCACCAGTGTCCACGCCGACTGGGTGCAGCCCGCGGCGAACTGCGACGCCACCGACACCTGGTCCAGCTTCTGGGCCGGCCTGGACGGCGACGGCAGCAGCACGGTGGAGCAGACCGGGACCATGGCGGACTGCTCGGGCGGCTCCCCGCGCTACGCCGCCTGGTACGAGATGTACCCCGCCTACCCGGTCGACTTCAGCGACCCGGTGGCACCCGGCGACCACCTCTCCGCCTCGGTGACGGCCGGCGCCGGCGGCCAGTTCACCCTGGTCCTCAGCGACCAGACCCGGAACTGGAGCCACACCGTGCGCAAGACGCTGCGCGGCGCCCGGCTGGCCTCCGCCGAGGTGATCGCCGAGGCGCCCTCGTCGGGCACCGGTGTGCTGCCGCTGACCGACTTCGGCACCGTCCAGTTCGGCAGTGCCACGGCCAACGGCCAGGCCATCGGCACCTTCTCGCCCGCCCAGATCGCCATGGCCGCCCAGGGTGGCGCGACCAAGGCCGCCACCTCGCCGCTGAGCTCCGGGAGCGACTTCTCGGTGGCCTGGCAGCACCACTGACCCTCCGTCAGGCCGGACGAGCAGACGGCTGCCCCGACCGGAACGACGGCTGCCCCGGCACCCCTCAAAGCAAGGGGTGCCGGGGCAGCCGTTCGGCGTGGCGCGGCTCAGACCAGCGCCGGCGCCATCAGGTGGTCGACCAGGGCGAGCAGCACATCACGGGCGAACGCCCGGGTGCGCACGTCGCCGATCAGCACCGGCACGTGCGGGTCCAGGTCCAGCGCGGTGCGGATCTCGATCTCCGAACGGGTGTTGAGGCCGTCGAAGCAGTTGATCGCCACCACGAACGGGATCTCGCGACTCTCGTAGAAGTCGATGGAGGCGAAGCTGCTCTCCAGCCGACGGGTGTCGGCGATCACCACACCGCCCAGCACACCCTGGACGAGGTCGTTCCACATGAACCAGAAGCGCTCCTGGCCCGGGGTACCGAACAGGTAGACCACCAGTTCGGGGCTGATCGTGATGCGGCCGAAGTCCAGCGCCACGGTGGTGGTGTCCTTGCCGCCCACCCCATCCAGCGAGTCGACGCCGACGCTGGCCTTGGTGAGGTACTCCTCGGTGCGCAGCGGGGTCACCTCACTGACCGAGCCGACCAGGGTGGTCTTGCCCACCCCGAAGCCGCCCGCGATCAGGATCTTGACGGCGGCCGGGGCCGCCTGATCGTTCGTCATCACAGTCTCCGCAGTCCGTCACGTACGGCGGTCAGCAGGGCGAGGTCCACGCCACCGCTGACCTTGGCGACCGCCAACGGGGGACGCGCCGTCAGCAGGCCTTGAGCGATCAGGTCACCTAAGAGGATCTTGGTGACCGAGACCGGCAGGTTGAGGTCGGCCGCCACCTCGGCCACTGCCGCGGGGTAGCGGCAGCGGTCCAGGATCAGCCGGTGCTCGGGCTGCAGCCGCCGGCCCGGCACGATGGCGGACACCACCGTGCTGAGCACGGTGATCAGGGTGAGGTCGTCGCGCTCGGGCATGGTCCGACCCCGCGTGATGGTGTACGGGCGGACCATCGAGTCCGCGCCGTCGTCACCGTACTCGAAGTCGTCCTCGCTCCAGTGCGCGTTCATCCGACTGCCCCCCGCAGCTGTGTCCCGAGCTTCTGGCCTACCTGCTGGACCAGCGTGTGCATGGCCAGCGACATCATTTCGGCGTCCACCTCCTGGGAGGCGATCACCGCGAGGTGGGTGCCCTGGCCGGCCGCGGTGATGAACAGCCACAGCTCGGCGAGCTCCACGATCACCTGGTGCACGGAACCGCCGCCGAACAGCGTGCCGACACCGCGGGCCAGGCTCTGCTGCCCGGTGGCCACCGCGGCCAGCCGCTCGGCGTCGGCCCGGTCGATACCGCGGGACTTGCTGACCACCAAGCCGTCGTCGGACAGCAGCACCGCGTGTCTGGTTCCGATCACCGAGTCGACAAGCCCGTCCAGCAGCCAGTCCAGATCCTGATGGGTGGCGGTGGTGCGCGTCATGACTGGTCCTCGGTCGTCGGGTTGGAGTATGCCGTCGGGTTGGGGAACGGCGTGACTTCGCCGGTCGGTTCACCGAAGCGGGCCGCGCGCGAGCGGCGCTGGAACGCTCCGATGGTGGCACCCGACCGGTTCCGGGTCGGCGCCGCCTCCTCGGGGGTGGCGTTCGTCGGCACGGTGCGCAGTTCGGCTGCCAGGCTCGCCCCGCGGGACCGCTGGGGCAGCGGGGGGTCGGCAGGCGCGGTCCGCTCGTGGTCGGGACCGGCGTGGCCCCAGGAGGGGCGCGGTGCGGGCACGGGTTCCAAGGGCTCGGTCCAGTGGTCGAGCGGCTGCTGCTCGTCGGGTGACTGGTAGTCGGTCGAGCTGTAGTCGGCCTCGAACTCGTTGTAGACCTCCTCGGTGTACTCGCCACCGGCGGAGCGGACGGGCAGCGGCTCCGGCGGGAGGTCCGGCACCGCGGTCGGGTAGCCGTAGGGCGCGTTGGGGTTCTGGGCGACCAGCTCACCCGGGATCAGCACCACGGCGCGGGTGCCACCGAAGGCCGAGGGGCGGAACTCCACCGACAGGCCGGCGGTGGCGGCGAGCCGGGCGACCACGTAGAGGCCGAGTCGCACGTCGTCGGCCTGGGCCAGCACGTCCATGCGCGGGGCGCTGCGCATCAGCGAGTTGGCCGCGTCGTACTGCCCGGCCTCCATGCCCAGGCCGCGGTCCTCGACCTCGACCGCCAGGCCGCGGCCGACCAGGGCGGCACGCACCTCGACCGGGGACGGGGGCTTGGAGAAGGTGGCGGCGTTCTCCATCAGCTCGGCGAGCACGTGGACCACCGGGCCGACCGCGCGCTCCGACAGCCACGGGTTGCCCTCGACGTCGATCATGATCCGTCGGTAGTCCTGCACCTCACCCTGGGCGGAGCGCAGCACGTCCAGCAGCGGGACCGGCTTGCGCCAGCGGCGCTGCGGCTGACCGCCGCCGAGGATGACCAGGTTCTCCTCGTAGCGGCGCAGACGGGCCGTCAGGTGGTCGAGGTCGAAGAGGCCTTCCAGCACCTCCGGGTCCTCGTGGCGGCGCTCCATCTCGTTGAGCGTCTTCAGCTGGAGGCCGATCAGCAGCTGGGTGCGGCGCGCGATGCGCTGCAGCAGCTTCTCGAAGCCGCGGTGCTGGTCGGCCTGCCGGACGGCGGCGCCGACCGCGCTGTTGCTGGCCAGGGTCAGGGCCTGGCCGAGCTTGTCGAGCTCGTCGCCGCCGGTCGTCCGGGGCTCGCCGCCGATCTGCCGGGCGGTCGCCTCCAGGTCGACCTGCTCGCCACGGGCGAGCCGGTCGACCATCTCGGGCAGGGTGCGCTCCAGCTCGCCCGCCTGCTGCTGCAGGTCGACGATCCGGCGGCGCAGCGAGCGGGTCAGCCGCCAGCCGGTGATGACCACGATGACCACGGCGGCCAGGCCGATGAGGCTGGTGGTGGTCACCTTGGTGAGCAGGCTGTCGACGTCCTGCTGACCGAGGGCGCGCACGGCGGTGCTGCGGGTGTTCGCCAGGGCGTAGACCTGCGGCTGCACCGCGTCCATCGCGGCGCGCCACTGGTCGCCCTGCGCCGGCAGAACCACCATGCCGTTGCGGTCGGCGGCGGCGGGGCGCTGCAGAACCTGCTCGACGGCGGCCTTGGCCAGCCAGCCGGGGCTGGTGATCAGCTTCTGGGCGGCCGCGGCCTCCTTGACGGGCAGTCGGGGAGCGATCTCCTCGTGGAAGATGTAGCTCTGGGCGCCGATCTCCAACTGGACAGAGGAGTAGGCGTCCTGCGGCAGCTGGCCGGTGGACCAGCCGCGGGCCAGCAGGGCGTCCTCACGGGACATCATCTCGACGGCCCAGAACTCGCTGCCCAGCGCTCGGGTCTGGTAGGAGACGTCGCCGTCGTCCATGTGGCTGAGCGCGGTGAACAGCTCCAGGTCGGAGGTGATCGCGTTGGTGTAGTAGTCGAACACCGCCTGCGCGTCGGCGCCCCCGGCGTCGATCGCCGCTCGGCGCTGCCCGAGGTCGCTCAGCGAGGACCGGGCGGCCTGCAGCGCGGTGCGCAGCTCGGCCGGAACGTTGTCCGTGCTGGCCGACCCGGTTCGGGTCTGGAAGCCCCGGATCGCGTCGTCGGTCAGCCGCCGCTGGGCGGCCAGCGCATCGGACGAGCTGCCGGGCTTGGCCAGTTGGTCAGTCGTGAGCCGGCGCTCCCCCTGCAGGTTGAACATCACCTGGGCGGTCGGCTGACTGGTCTTACTCGCCAACTCCTCTTCTGCTGCCTGTCGCTGATAGTCCGACAGCGTCTGAAGTGATGTCACCGCCCAGAGTGCGGCGACCGCCAGGCTGGGGATGATGGCCAGGACGAGCAGGGCTGTGCGTAGGCTCAGCCGAGGGCGTCGGGCACGGGAGGCTCTACGCGCGCGCAGGGCGTTCTCCTAGAGACTGAACGGCTCGCCGTTGGGCTACAGGCCGTCTGTGATAAGAACTTTGACGGAGTGATACTAGTCATACCGCGTGTCCCAACAACAAACGGCCCCCGTCAGCAGGAGAACCTGAGCAGGGTCACCGAGCGGAACTCCTCCCCCGGTCGGAGCTCGGTGCTGGGGAAGTCGGGGTGGTGCGGCGAGTCGGGGTGGTGCTGGGTCTCCAGCGCCACGCCGGCGTACGGGCCGTAGGCCGTGCGGCTCGGGCCGGTCACCGCGCCGGCGAAGCTGTTGGCGGTGTAGACCTGGATCCCCGGCTCGGTGGTGAGCACCTCCAACCGCCGTCCGGTGAACGGGTCTTCGAGCAGCGCGGCCCTTACCGGACGGCTATCCTTCGATGGCGAACGAAGCACCCAGTTATGGTCGTAGCCGCCCGCGATCGCCAGCTGCGGATGCTCCTCGTAGAGTTGCTCGCCGATCGGCCGAGCGGTGCGGAAGTCGAACGGGGTGCCGGCCACCGACTGGTACTCGCCGGTGGGGATCTGCCGCTCGTCGGTCGGGGTGAAGTGGTCCGCTTCCAGGGTCAGCAGGTGGTCCAGGACGTCGCCTCGACCCTCGCCGGCCAGGTTGACATAGGCATGATTAGTGAGATTGATCACGGTCGGACGCGTCGTCACCGCCCGGTACTCGATGGCGAGTTCACCACTCGGGTCGAGCAGGTAGCTGACCTCGACGTCCAGCGCACCGGGGAACCCCTGGTCGCCGTCCGGGCTGTGCAGACGCAGCCGCACCCCGGCCCGCTCGCCCTCCGTCACAGGCTCGCCGGTCCACAGCCGGTCCGCGAAACCCTCCGGGCCGCCGTGCAGGGTGACCCCGTGGCCGGTGGGCAGCAGCTTGTGCTCCTCGCCGTCCAGGGTGATCCGGCTGTCGGCGATCCGGTTGGCGTACCGGCCGACGGTGGCGCCGTAGTGCCGGGCCGGGCCCAGGATCTCCTGCAGCCGCTCGCTGCACAGCAGCACCTGGGCGAGGGCGCCGGTGCGGTCCGGCACCCGCACGGTGTGCAGGGTGGCGCCCAACGACAGTACCGAGACCTCGATCTGACCGCTGC
Organism: Kitasatospora sp. GP30; assembly: GCF_029892145.1. Classification (NCBI taxonomy): domain Bacteria; kingdom Bacillati; phylum Actinomycetota; class Actinomycetes; order Kitasatosporales; family Streptomycetaceae; genus Kitasatospora; species Kitasatospora sp. GP30. Next base: position 51,469 of record NZ_JARZAH010000035.1, on the reverse strand, counting down.
TCAGCGTCCAGCGCTCGATCGCCGCACCGGCCCCGCCGTGGTCCAGCACGGCCTGGCTGACCTGTACCGACATGGCTTGCTCCTCCTGGAATGCCTGGATGGTTCGGGCTCAGCCTAGGGCCGCTCTTGAAGCCTCAGTCGGAATCCGGACGCTCGATGGCCAGCCCCAGGGCGGCCGCCAGCCCCTCCACGTCACTGCCGGTCTTGCGGTGCACGGCCGCGATCCGACGGTTGATCAGGCTCACCGGGACGTCCAGCCGCTCGGCGATCTGGGAGGGCGTCAGCCCGTCCACGATCAGCTCGGCGACCCGCCACTCGTTCCGGCTGAGCGCGTCCCGCCCCGTGCTGCGGGGCAGGTTGGGGCGCAGCCCGGCGGCGTTGAGCTCGCGCCGGGCCCGGTGCACCAGCCCGTCGGCGTTGCACAGCACCGCCAGCTCCATGCCCTGGTGCAGCTGCTCGGTAGCCTCCGCCAGCCGCCCGGCACGGCGCAGCGCGGCCCCGAAGTCGACCAGCGCGCAGGCGTGCTCATAGGCGGCCGGGGAGGTGCCGAGCACCGCGACCGCCTCGGCCAGCAGCTCCACCGCCCGCTGGCCCTCGACCACGGCGGCGTTCATCCGCAGCGCGCTGCCGACCGCCGAGGCGACACCGAAGATCCGCGCCCGCTGCACATGCCACTCGGCCAGCTCCCTCGCCTCCTCGGGCCGCTCCGGGTACAGCGCCTGGGCCAGGTGACCGGCCCACGGCGCCCAGATGGTGTTGTGCCAACCGCGCGCCGTGAGTTGCTCGCCGACCCCGCGCAGCACCCCGGCCGCCCCCTCCCGGTCCCGCTGGGCCAGCAGCAGCTTGCCGTACAGCGTGGCCGCGTCCGGCAGCACGATCGCGTCCGGGTGGTAGGGCGGGGCGAACGAGTAGTCGGCCGCCAGCTTCCGGGCCTCCTCGACCCGGCCGCGGGCCAGCAGGGTGTCGGCCAGCACGCCGACCGCGTCCCACTGCAGCGGCAGATCGGGGCCGACCCGGCGGGCGATCCGCAGCGCGTTGCGCAGCTCCACCTCGGCCTCCGCGAGCGCGCCGCGGCGGAACTTGGCCAGGCCCATCAGGAAGACGGCGATCCCCAGATGGGCTCCCTCCCAACCGGCCACGCCGAAGGCCCAGATGGCGTCGTCGATCAGCTGCTCGGCGCGGTCCAGGCGGTCGGTGTAGATGTGGGTCAGCGCGATGATGCCGGGCAGTTCCAGGCCCCAGGGGTTGGTGGTCCAGCCCAGCTCCGCGGGCAGCCGGCCCTGGTCGAGCGCCGAGTCGAGCAGCGCCTGCACCCGGGTGACGCTGCTGCCCCGCAACGTCAGGTCCCAGGCGCGCAGCGCGCGGGCGGCACGGGCGTTGACGTCGTCGCCGGGCATCCCGGAGGCGAGGTCGGCCAGCCGGGAGGAGCGGCCCGGACCGTCGGCCTCGTCGCGCTGGAAGGCGGCCCACATGAAGTGCGCGACCGCCAGCCTGGTCCGGCCCGGGCCGGGATCGGTGCGCTGCGCCTCGGCCAGGGTCAGATCGGTTGCCTCGCCGAGCCGGCCGCTGTGGGCCAGCACCTCGGAGAGCCGGAAGACGGCGTCCACCCGCAGGTCGGCGGGCAGCCCGGGAACGGTGTCCAGGGCCAGCTTCAGCTGGTTGGCGGTGGCGACCGGGTCGGTGAGCAGGGTGGCGCAGGCCAGCTCGTAGATCACCCGGGCCCGGATCTCGTCCTCCGGCGGTTCGGCCAGGGCGCGTTCCAGGCAGCGCACCGCCGCGTCCGGGGCGCCGACCGCCAGGTGCTCGCGGGCCGCCCGGCGCAGCTTGACCACCACCTCCCGCTCGTCGTCCGGGTAGGTCTCCAGCAGATGGCGGGAGGACTCGACCAGCGGGCGGCCGGCGTTCTCCAGCTCCACCGCGGCCTTGCCGTGCATCGCGGTGCGGATGGCCGGGCGGATCGACTGGTAGAGCGAGGTGGCCAGCAGCGGGTGGACGAACTCCAGCGGACCGTCGGCCGGGCCGGTGAGCACCTGGTGGCGGCGCAGCTCGGCGATCGCGGAGGCCGCCGTGGCAGGGCTGAGCGCGGCGATCCTGGTCGCCACCCGGGGCAGGATCTCGGTGTCCAGCATCGCGGCGGCCTGGGCGAACTTGAGCGCCTCGATGCTCAGTTTGCCCATCCAGTAGTCGCCGTCCATGCCCTGGGCCTCGGCGGCCAGGTCGTGGAGCAGCGGCATGTTCTCCTGCACCGGCTCGATGCCGCTCTCGCGCACCTTCGCCAGCAGCGCGTTGACCAGGAACGGGTTGCCGTCGGTGACCGCCCAGACCTGGCGGATGAACGAGTCCTCGGCGTCCTGGAAGATCTCCCGGACCAACTTGCCGACGGCCGGCGGGGTGAGACCCTGGAACTCCAGGTGCCGGTGCGAGTTGCCGGCCACCAGGGACCTGAACCCCCGCACCCGGTCCGGCAGTTCGCCGGTGCGCCAGGCGATCGCCAGCAGCAGCGGCAGTTCGGGGCAGCGCACCGCCAGCGACTCCAGCCAGACCAGCGACTCCTGGTCGGCCCACTGCAGGTCGTCCACCAGCATCACCAGCGGCGCGCGGACCCGGGCCAGTTGGGTCATCACCACGTCCAGGCCCTGCTGCACGCTCTGCGGGTCGAGGTCCTCGCCGGTGGGCGGCACCAGGCCCAGCGCGGGGCCGGCCACCGCGTGCCATTCGCCCAGCACTTCGTCGAGTTCCTCGGCGGGCAGCCCGGCCAGCTCGCCCAGTAAAAGCTGACGCAGCAGGTGGAACGGCTCCTTGATGCGCTGCTCACCGGCGCGTCCGCTCAGCACCGTGATGCCCTGGGCGCCGGCCAGCGCCCGGATCTGCTGCAGCATGGTGGTCTTGCCCATGCCGGCCTTGCCGCTGTAGAGCAGCAGCGAACCGAGCTCGACACCGCCGGCCGCGTACTGCACCCGGAGCCGGTCGAGCGCCTGCTGGGCGTCCTGGAGCGCACTCTCCCGCTCGTAGAGGCGGGGTTGCTCCAGCTCTGCCGGCTCGTGCCGCGCGTCCGCACTCCCGTGTTCGGTCACCCTCGGTCCCCTCCACCGCCGCACTGCGTGATCTGGCCTTGAGATTATCGTCGCCCGGGCCGGTTGGCGGGCGCTTTGCGCAGGTCCGCCATCTGATGATGATTCAAATCGGGATGCCCTGGGCAATTGCTCCGACATCAGAGTCATCTGATGGTGCTATGGGATAGCCTCCGCTGCCCGTGGGTGCAGCGGCCCTTCCGAGCACGACGGGCAACCTCTGCGGTGCCGTCCCCTGCCGATCCTCCTTTCACGCCCCCGGGAGTCCGATGTCCGATGCGATGATCCTCGACATGCACTACCCCCATCGCCGCAACCCCCACCGGGCTGGTGCCGAGACCCACCACCGGCGCTGGATGGAGGAGTTCCGGATGCTCGGCAGCCGGATGAGCCCCGCCTCCTACGCCCGGTGGGACGTGGCCGATCTGACCGCCCTCACCTACCCGGACTGCGCCGCCGAGGACTTGGCCCTCGCCACCGACCTGATGGGCTTCTACTTCATCTTCGACGACGAGTTCGACGGGCCGCTGGGCCGGCACCCGGCCGAGAGCGCCGAGCTCTGCGACCAGCTGATCGCGGTGCTGCACGGTGCCCCCGCTCCCGCCGACTCGCCGTGCGTGCGCGGGTTCGAGTCCATCTGGCGGCGGATCAGCCAGGGCATGTCACCGCGTTGGCTGGCCAGGGCGGCCTACAGCTGGGAGGGCTACCTCGCCAGCCACCCCGCCGAGGCGGCCAGCCGGCTGGCCGGTGCGGCACCCGACCGGACGCCCTTCCTGTTCCTGCGCCGCGGCACCTCGGCGATGGAGACGGTGCTCGACACGGTGGAGCGGGCCGGCCGGTTCGAGGTCTGCCCCACCGCCTTCCACAGCCCGGCACTGCGCGAGCTGCGCCAACTGGCCGCCGACATCGCCCCGCTGAGCAATGACGTGCACTCCTACCAGCAGGAGGTGCCGCGCGGGGACGTCAACAACCTGGTCATGGTGGTGCAGCGGGAACGCGGCTGCACGCTGGACGAGGCCAGCGCACTGGCCCTCGCCGAGGTGCAGCTGAAGGCGGACCGGATGGCCCAGCTGCTGGACGAACTTCCGTACACCTACCGCTCCCTGGAGCTCGACCCGGCGCAGGAGGAGACCGCCCGGCGCTATGCCGACGGCATGGTGGCCCTGGTGAGCGGATACCTCGACTGGGAGGGCCGCACCGTCCGCTACCGGTCGGAGCAGACCGCTGGGCGGCCCCGGTAGGTCAAGTGACGGTGCGTCACCCATTGTCGACGGGCCGTCAGTTCACGCACTGCCGCACCGCCGCGATCAGGCTGCGCGAGCGGATGTCGCCGGTCACCCCCGGCTGCATCCCGCAGGTCACGTAGCCGAAGCCGAGCCCCAGCTCGGGATCGGCGAAGCCCAGCGCGCCACCGCGCCCCGGGTGCCCGAAGGCCGCCGGCGAGGTCATCGGGGAGGTCGGGCCGTGCCGGAAGAAACCGTGGCCGAAGCGGGAGTTGACGATCAGCACCCGATCCGGGCCGTCCGAGGCCGGGCCCATCGCCTCGGCCAGCGTCCCGGGCGTGAACAGCGCGGTGGCGGCGCGGCCGTCGCCGGCGCCGATCAGGGCCGCGTAGTAGCGGGCCACCGAGCGGGCGGTGCCGATGCCGTTGGCGCCGGGGATCTCGGCAGCCTGCGCGGCCGGGTCGTTGAGGTCCAGCTGCGGGCCCACCACGCCGAAGGCACGGGCGGTCAGCGAGGCCGGGTCCTGGTAGGCCTCGACCACCGTGCGCTTGGGCCGCAGCCGCAGGCTCGGCGACCCGTTGGCGGCCTGCGGCGCCGGCAGGTCGACGAGGCGGCCGACCCGGGCGCCCGCGCCGGCCGGCAGGCCGATCCAAAGGTCGAGGCCGAGCGGCCGGGCGATCTCCTCGGCGAAGTACCGGCCGACGCTGCGCCCGCTCACCCGGCGGACCACCTCGCCGACCAACCAGCCGTAGGTGTACGGGTGGTAGCCGTGCGCCGTGCCCGGCTCCCAGAACGGCTCCTGGGCAGCCACCGCCGCCACCGCCGGCTCCCGGGCGAGCACCTCCTCGACCCGCAGCGGGCGGTCCAGGGCGGGCAGCCCGGCCCGGTGCGAGAGCAGCCAGCGCACCGGTATCCGCTCCTTGCCGGCCGCCTTGAACTCCGGCCAGTAGCTCGCCACCGGGGCGTCCAGGTCCAGCAGGCCGCGCTGGGCCAGCAGCAGGGCCGCTCCCGCGGTGAGGCCCTTGGTGACCGAGCGCAGCACCTGCGCGGTGTCGGCGGTCCAGCCGATCGCGGGCGCCGGCCGGCCGCCCACCTCGGGCCGGGCGTCACCGGCCCACAGGTCGACCACCTTGCGGCCGCGCACATAGAGCGCGAACGCGGCCCCCAGCTCGCCGAAGTCGCGGAAGTTGCGGGCGAACGCGTCCCGGACCGCCTCGTACCCTTCGGCCGTCTCGCCCCAGATCTCCACCACCGCGTGCCGCCTCTTCCGCATCCAGCCACTGTCGTTCGCCATCGCACTCTAGTCTGAGGGCCATGAGCGACCCGACTGAAGAACTAGTGGACGTAGTGGACGCGCAGGACCGGGTGATCGACACGGTGACCCGCGGCGAGGTCTACCGGCGCCGGCTCACCCACCGCTGCGCCACGGTGCTGGTCCGCGACGCCGAGGGGCGGGTGTTCACGCACCGCCGGGCCCCGTGGAAGCTCTACGCGCCCGGGACGTACGACGTCTTCGTCGGCGGGGTGGTCGGGGCGGGCGAGAGCTACGCCGACGCGGCCGTCCGGGAGGCCGAGGAGGAGCTCGGCGTGACCGGGATCACCGTCGAGCCGGCCTTCAAGTTCCTCTTCGAGGAGGACGGCTTCGGCTGGTTCTGTGATGTCTACACCGCGACCTGGACCGGGTCGGTGGCCCCGCAGCAGAGCGAGATCGACTGGCACGTCTGGCTGACCGATGAGGAGATCGCCGAACGGCTGGCCGCCGGCGAGTGGCGGTTCGTCCCGGACGGGCTGGTGGCCTGGCACCGCTACCGGGAACTGCGCGGCGAGCTCGGCTGACCGTCACCGGCAGGCCGACCGTCGCCGGGCGGCTGCTCTCCGTCAGCCGACGGTTCCTCGTCGGCCGGCAGTTCGTCGTCGGCCTGCTGTTCTCCGTCAGCCGGCAGTTCGTCGTCGGCCGGCTCCCAGCGCGGGTGCTCGCGGGTGGCCCACCGCCGGTCCACGCTGCCGGTGCGCATCCCGCGCCGGGCCTCCGGATCCTGCAACGCCATCCAGAGGTGGCCCAGCACCACCACGCCGACCGCCAGCGCCAGCCAGTCGTGCACGAAGGTCGCGCCGGTGCGCCAGGCCAGCGGCGCCAGGCCGGTGAACCACATCAGCAGCCCGGTGCCGAGCATCACCACCACCGCGCCGGCGATCCAACCCGCGTAGAGCTTCTGCCCGGCGTTGAACTTGCCGGCCGGCCGGTGGTAGCTGCGCCAGAGCACCGCCCTCAGCCACTCCCGGTCGTACGGCGCGAACCGGTTGAGCCGGCCCAGATCGCGGCGCAGCGCCCGGGAGGCCAGGCCGAGCAGCAGCGGCACCGGCAGCAGCAGGCCCGCCCACTCGTGCACGGTCGTCACCAGTCGGCGGCGGCCCACCAGGACGGCCAGCTGCGGCAGGTAGAGGCAGGCGGCGGTGGCGATGCAGAGCAGCATCAGCGCCGAGGTGCAGCGGTGCACCCAGCGCTCGGCCCGGGTGAACCGGGCCAGCCGGGTGGCGTCAGCTGGTGGGCGCATCGTCCCGCCCGTTCGACTTCCCGACCCAGGCATCGACGTCATAGCCGTTCTGCTCCCAGTAGCCCCGCTGCACGGTGGGCGTGACGGTGATCCCGCTCAGCCACTTCGCCGACTTGTAGAAGTACATCGGCGCCACATAGAGCCGCACCGGGCCGCCGTGGTCATGGCTGACCGGCTGGTCCTGCATCTTCAGCGCGACCAGCACGTCGTCCCGGCGGGCCTGGTCCAGCGTGAGACTCTCCGTGTAGCTGCCGTCGAAGCAGCTGAAGTGCACCGCGGTGGCGCCCGAGCGCACCCCGGCGGCGTCCAGCAGGTCGGCCAGCCGCACCCCCTCGAACGGGGTCGCCGACACCCGCCAGCCGGTCACGCACTGCACGTCGTGCACGATCCGGTGCTGCGGCAGCGCCTGCAGGTCGGCCAGGCCGTAGCTGGCCGGGCGGTCGACCAGGCCGCCGACGGTCAGCCGGTAGTCGGCCGCCGCGACCGGCTTCACCGGGCCGGTCACCGAGAAGTAGCGGAAGCCGCCCGCGTTGGGCAGCAGGCCGGTCAGGCCGGTCGGGTCCTGCCGCGAGAGGCCGGAGAGCAGCGAGTCCAGCGAGTTGGAGAGCGCCGGCCCGGCGGCCACCCCGGCGGCGCCCAGCGCGATCACGCCGAGCATCAGCCGGCGGCCCACCGGCGTGCCGCGGGACTCAGGGTTGTCGTTCACGGCATCGATTGTCGCCACCGCGGCGGGCGTCCGAACAGGGCCGGGGGCACCACGTCACACTTTCGTCAGCTTCCGACCGGCCGGATAGGCTGGCGCGCATGGCTTCTCGTACGCCCGCCGCAGCCGCCGCGCAGACACCGAAACCGCAGCCGCGGCGCCGGCTCACCGTGGACGAGCGGCGCGAGCAGCTGATCGCCGTCGCCCTGGAGCTGTTCAGCACCCGGCCGCCGGAGGAGGTGTCGATCGACGACATCGCCGCCGCCGCGGGCGCCTCCCGGCCGCTGGTCTACCACTACTTCCCCGGCAAGCAGGCGATCTACGAGGAATCGCTGCGCCGGGCCGGGCAGGAGCTGGCCGGGCGCTTCGAAGAGGCGCCGACCGGCCCGCTCTCCGAGCGGCTGGCCCGGGTGATGGCGCGTTACCTGGACTTCGTCGCCTCGCACGGCCCCGGCTTCGCGGCGCTGCTGCGCGGCGGCTCGGTGGCGGCCAGCCCCGGCACCAACGCCGTGATCGACGACGTCCGGCAGGCCGCGCACGACCAGATCCTGCGGCACCTGGCGCTGCCCGACCCCAGCCCGCACCTGAGGCTGACCGTGCGCGCCTGGATCGCCCGGGCCGAGATCACCGCCCTGGAGTGGCTCGCCGACAAGCAGGGCGAACCACGCGAACTGGTCGGCGAACGGCTGGTGCAGGACTTCGTGGCCGGCCTGGTGGTGACCGCCGCCCGCGAGCCGGCGCTGGGCCCGGCGCTGGCCGGCTACCTCGCCGCCGAACGCCCGGACACCCCGACCGCCGCCCTGCTCCGCGACCTGGCCGGCCTGCTCCGGGTGCCGGGCCTGGCCGAGACCCTGGGCGCGCTGGCGGCCGGCTCCGGCGGCGAGGCCGAATGACGCCCCGAGCCGTCTGATACAACAGCTTGGAGTACTACGGCGAGCACGATCGGGGGCTGCGGACCATGACGCAGGACGCCTACGGAGGCGGGACGGCGACGGCTGACACGGTAGGGGCGACGGGAGCGGCGGCGATCGCCGCCGGCACACCCGCCGAACTCATCTCCGCCACCCTGGACTCCTTCACGGATGCGCTGCTCGGCGCCGGCGCGGTCCGGCAGCAGGCCGCCGCGCTGGAGGCCGGCACTGCGCGCGGGGCGCTCTTCGACACCTGGCTCACGCTGCGCGGGCCCGGCCGGCTGGCACTGCCCGGCGTCGGCACGGTGGTCTCCTGCGCCACCGCACCGGCCACCGCCGGCGCGAGCGGCACCGTCGCGCTGCTGCTCGGCCACTACGGCGCCGGGCCGGTGCGCGGTGAAGCGGGCAGCCTGTCGGCCGCCGCGTTCCAACTGCCGGTCAGCGCCGAGCCGTCGGCCGCCCGGCTGCGGCCGCCGTTCGCCGCCCCGCTCGCCGAACTCGCCTCCGGGCAGCACACCTTGGCCCCCACCGAGCTGGCCGCCGGCACCGGGGTGGAGGTGCGGCTGCTGGTGCCGCTGGCCTTCCATGCGCTGAGCGTGCGCGGCGACGACGCAGCGCTGGCCGAGCAACTCGCCGAGGTGGCCGAGGAGTTGTTCGCCACTGACGGCCCGTCGGCGTGGCGGGACTGGGCGGTGCTCAACGCCGTGCTGGCCGACGACAGCGCCGCCGCCGGGGTGCGGTACGCCGGGGTGGCCGCCGTGGAGATCGACGGCCGGCCCAGCAACGCCTCGCTGGTGGTCTCGCTGCAGCCGAACGTCACGCCGATCGCCGAGCTGGCCGCCGAACTCGCCACCGCCCGGCCGCAGGCCGAGGTGTGGACGGTGATCCTGCCGTCCGGGCCCGCGGTGGTGCTGGTCCAGGGGCGGACCGGGGCGGTGCCCGCCACGCTCGCCGCGGACGGCGCCCGCCGCTGGCTGGTCTCCTCGGTGGCGCAGGCCTTCCTGCCGCTGCCCGACGGGGCGTCGCTGCTCACCGTCCAGCTGGGCACGGCGCACGGCGAGGACTGGGAGCGCTATGCCGCCCTCTTCGCCCGGGTGCTGCGGAGCATCGAGCTCGGCTGGGACGGCGTGGACGGGCGGGCGGCGGCGGCCGCGCGGCTCGGCACGGGGGGATCGACGGTCGCGCCGCTGGCGGTGCCGGACGCAGCGGCGGCGGCCGCAGGCACCCCGCCTGCCGCCGCACTGCCGCCGACCCAGCTTCCCGCACCTCCCGCACCTCCCGCGCCGGTGGTGCCACCCATGCCGACGCTGCCGCCGAGCACGCCGCCTGCCACTGCCCCGGTGGAGCCGGTCGGGGTGGAGCCGGTCGCTGCTGAGCCTGTCGCTGCGCAGCCGAAGGAGCCCGTGCCCGCCGAGCCCGTAGCCGCCGAACCGGAGCCGGAGCCCAAGCCGGTGCCGCTCGACCCGTTCGGCACGGTGATGGCCAACCAGCCCGCCGACCCGTTCGGCACGGTCACCCGCGGCACGGCGGCGCCCGCCAAGAGTGCCGCCCCCGCCGCGCCACCGGCCCCGGTCGCGTCGCCCCCGCCCGGCAAGGGCACCCCGGTGCTGATCCCGCCGGACGACTTCGACCCCTTCGCCCCCCAACCCACCGAAGCCGCCACCCCGGCCGCGACCACACCGGCCCCGGCCACCAAGGGCACCCCCGTCATGATCCCGCCCGACGACTTCGACCCCTTCGCCCCCCAGACGAGCACCCCCGCCCAGGCGAGCGTCCCCACTCAGGCCAGTGCCCCCGCCCCCGCCGCCGACCCGTTCGGCACCCGCACCGCCGCCGACCCGTTCGGCTGACGCCACAAGGCTGCCCGCGAAGCTGTCACGCCCAGCCGACACCCGAAGCCGGCAGGGCGCAAACGGCGCAGGCTCCGCACCCGGGTCCATGACCCGCTGCGAAGCCCGCGCCCGCCGTCCGGAATCAGCCGACCGTCAACAGCACCCCCGCGTACGACACCCCGGCCACCATCACCCAGGACGCCAGCCCCAGCGCCGCCATCCGCCCGCCGGTCCGCACCAGGGTCCCCAGGTTCACCGCCGCGCCCAGGCCGAACAGCGCGGCCGCCAGCACCAGCTGCTGCACCTGGTCGGCGTCATCGAGCAGCGCGCTCGGCAGCACCCCGGTGCTGCGCAGCAGGATCATCGCCAGGAAGCCGACCACGAACAGCGGCAGCACCGGCGGCCGCTGTTCGCCCGCTCCCAGCTCGGTGCGCCTCGCCAGCCACCCGCGCCGCGTCGCCACGCCCAGGCCGGCCACCAGCGGGGCCAGCAGCGCCACCCGCATCAGCTTGACCAGCACGGCCTGGCGCAGCGCTGTCGGCCCCGCGGTCTGCGCGGTGGCGACCACCTGGCCGACGTCGTGCACGCTCGCGCCGACCCAGCGGCCGAAGCCGACCGAGTCGAGGCCGAGCGGGGCGTGCAGCAGCGGCAGCACGGCGATCGCCAGCGTGCCGCACAGGGTCACCAGGGCCACCGAGCCGGCGATGTCCTCCTCCTCGCTGCCCGTCACCTGGCTGACCGCGCCGATCGCCGAGGCGCCGCAGATCGAGTAGCCGGTGGCGACCAGCAGCGGCTGGTCGCCGGGCAGGCCGAGGCGGCGGCCCAGCCACCAGGTGCCGGCGAAGGTGGCTGCGACCACGGTGAGCACCAGGGCGACGGTGGCCCAGCCGAGCCCGGCCACGTCGGACAGGCTCAGCTTGAGGCCCAGCAGCACCACTCCGACCCGCATCAGCCGCTTGGCGGCGACGCCCAGTCCGGCCTTGGCCGCGCCCTGCACCAGCTGGCGGCTGCCCGGCAGCTGCGCGGCCACGATGCCGAGCACCACCGAGGCGGTGAGCATCGGCACCGCCGGGACCGCGTCGTGCACCAGGATGGCCGCGGTCACGCCGAGAGCGGCCAGCAGCAGCCCGGGCAGCGCGGCTGGTGGGCGGCGGCGCAGGCCGGACAGGGAGGTCGCCGGGTGCGGCTGGGTACCAGTGAAGCTCATCAGTCCTGTTCGCCCGCCAGACTCGGGTACATCCGGCGGACGCTGCTGCCGAGGCGCCGGACGTCGGCGCCGTAGATGTGGATGGAAACGGCCAGTTCGCTGCCCGCGTTGCGGACCCGGTGGATGTCGCCGGGCGGGGTGAAGGCGCTCACCGAGCCGACGTCGCCGACCAGCTCCCCGGTGGGCAGCAGTTGCGCGCACGGCCCGTCCGGCACCAGCCGGTAGCGGCGCTCGGTCTCCTGGCCCTGGTGCACGCCGGCCACGCCCCAGCAGACGTGGTCGTGTATGCCGGTGCGCTGCCCGGGCAGCCAGACCAGCGCGATCACCGAGAAGCTGCCGTCCTCCTCAGTGTGCAGCAGGTGCTGCCGGTAGCGCTCGGGGTCGGGCTCGCACTGGGCGGCGGTCAGCAGGTCCGGCCGGCCGAGTCGCTCGCGCAGCCGCTCGCCGACCAGGTAGGCCGTGAGGTCGGGGGCCAGGCCTCGGGCCACCACGGCCCGGGTGTCGGCGATCAGGGCCTGTGCCTCGGGCGTGAGCTGCCCGCTGTCAGGGTGCTCCGTGGTGGTCGTCGTCATGCCGAGCAGGGTGCGTCGTGCGAGGGTGGCGCGTCCAAGGAGCGCAAGTTGGCGGTTGCCTAACTGCGCTTATGGATCCTCGGAAACCGACGCGTCGTCAGCAGCCGACCCGGCTGGCCCCGGCCCTCTGAAGTTCCGCCAACACCACCGCGGTGGCGGGCAGCGGCAGGTGCCCGCGCAGCACGAAGGCGCTGACCTGGCGGCGCACATGGGGCTCCAGGGCCCGGCCGGTGACCTTGCGGTGGCAGAGGAAGGAGAGCACCAGGGAGGGCGCCACGGCCAGGCCCACCCCGGCGGCGACCAGGCTCTGCATCGCCAGGTTGTCGTCGGTGGTGAAGACGATGTCCGGCTCGAAGCCCTGGTCGGCGCAGATGTGCAGGAAGTTGGCGCGGCAGCGCGGACAGCCGGCCACCCAGCGGGCCTGGGCGAGCTCGGCCAGCCGGACGGCGTGCCGGCGGGCCAGCGGATGGCCGACCGGCAGCAGCACGGTGAGCAGGTCCTCCATCAGCGGCACCTCGACCACGTCCGGGGGCAGTTCGGTGCGGATCCCCGGGTAGCTGAAGGAGAGGGCGATGTCGCACTCGCCGGCCAGCAGGCGGTTGACCGACTCCGGCGGCTCGGCCTCCTGGAGTTCGACCCGCACATCGGGGTGGTCGGCGATCAGCCGGGCCATCGCCTCGGGGATCAGGGTGGCGTTGGCGCTGGGAAAGGCGCAGACTCTGACCCGGCCGGCCCGCAACCGGGCCAGTGCCTGGAGCTGCTGGGCGGCGGCGCCGAGGTTGCCGAGGATCACCTCGGCGTGCCGGGCCAGGGTCTGGCCGGCCTCGGTCAGCTTCATCCGGCGGCCGTCCCGGGTGAACAGCGGCACCCCGGCCTCCCGCTCCAGCGCGCGGATCTGCTGGGTGACAGCGGGCTGGGTGTAGCCGAGCGCACGGGCCGCGGCGGTGAACGAGCCGCTACTCACGACCTCGTGGAAGGTCCGGATGTGCCGGGAGTCGAGCATGCCCAATCATAAGCAGAATTTTGGGCTACCGGATCTGCCCCAAGAGCAGCTGATTAAATGATCACGTCTGACCCACCGGGTGTTCCCCCACCTCAGGGGGCGAACCCATCGGCACCCCCGCCGGGGCCACCGCGGGGCCGCCCCGCAGTCGAACACTGCGCCGCCCCCGTCGTTCGACCGCGTACGCCAACCAGGAGAGCAGCAGGCACATGCCGATGTAGACCGGGGCGATCACCATCACCACCGGAATGAACGGCAGGTCGTAGTCGAGGTTGGTGGCGATCAACTTGCCTGCGTGCAGGAACTCCTCATAGGTGATCAGAAAGCCCAGCGAGGTGTCCTTGAGGGCCACCACCAGCTGGCTGATGATGCTCGGCAGCATCGCCCGGTTGGCCTGCGGCACCAGCACGTGCCGCATCACCTGGGTCTTGCGCATGCCCAGCGCGTAGGCCGCCTCCCGCTGCCCGCGCGGCACCGCCAGGATGCCGGCCCGGAACACCTCGGCCAGCACCGAGCCGTTGTAGAGGGTCAGCCCGGCCACCAGCGCCCAGAGCGGCTGCACCTTCATCGCCACGAAGATGAAGAAGATCATCACCAGCAGCGGCATGGCCCGGAAGAACTCCACCACCAGGGTGCTGAACCAGCGCACCGGCCGGTGCTCGGAGAGCCGGCCGGCCGCGAACAGCACGCCGAACGCCAGCGCGAACGCCGCCGCCAGCCCGAAGGCCTTCAGGGTGTTGAGCAACCCGTGCCAGAGCAGCCGCTGAATTCCCTTGTACTGGAAGGGATTCCACTTGGTGTAGCTGAACTGGCCGGTGGCGACCAGCTCATAGCCCACCCAGGAGAGCAGCCCGGCGATCCCGACCAGCGCCAGCAGGCTGTAGAGCCGGTGCCGGCCACGGGTCTTCGGCCCGGGGATGTCGTAGAGCGCGCTGGCCGCCACCAGGGAGGTCACCGGGACACCGCCAGTCGTCGTTCCAGCAGGTTGAAGACGACACTGATCGCCAGGGTGATGACCAGGTAGCCGACCGCGATCCAGACGAAGGTCCAGATGATGCTGTAGCCCAGCTCGTTGATGGGCCGATAGGTGCCGAGCAGCTCGACCACGCTGAACGACCCGGCGATCGCGGAGTTCTTGGCCAGCGCGATCAGCAGGCTGCCGACCGGGGCCACCACCGCGCGGGCCGCCTGCGGCAGCACCACCAGGGACAGCGTCTGGCCGAAGGTCATGCCCAGGCTGCGGGCCGCCTCTCCCTGGCCGACCGGCACGGTGTTGATGCCCGAGCGCAGCGCCTCGCAGATGAACGCCGAGGTGTAGCAGCCGAGGGCGAGCACCGCGAAGGTGAAGAACGGGAAGGAGATGCCGAATCTCGGCAGCCCCAGGACCACGATGAAGAACAGCAGGGTGAGCGGGGTGTTGCGCAGCAGGGTCACCCAGACCAGGCCGAAGCCCCGCAGCGCCGGGACCGGGGAGACCCGGAAGCCGGCGATCAGCACGCCGAGGGCCAGCGCCAGGGCCGCGCTCACCGCGGTCAGCTCCAGGGTGCCGATGAAGCCGTGCCAGTAGATGGACCAGTTGGCGGTCAGGACGTGCATGGGCGCCGCTCCTCAGTACCGCTGGATCGCGGGCGGGGTGGGGGCCGGCACACCGGACAGGCCCAGGGTGGCGTCGTAGGCCTTCTTCCAGTCGCCGTTCTGCTCGTGCTGCTCGATCGCGTCGTCCAGCAGGTTGCGCAGCACCGTGTCGCCGCGCGGGGTGCCGATGCCGTAGGGCTCGGTGGAGAAGGGCCGGCCGACCATTTTCAGCTCGTCCGGCGCCTTGGCGGCGTACCCCTGCAGGATGGCGTTGTCGGTGGTGACGGCGTCCACCTGGCCGGTGATCAGATTGTCGACGCAGGCGGAGTAGGTGTCGTAGCCGACCAGCTTGGCCTTGGGGTAGTGCTGCTGGATCCGCTGGTAGGGGGTGGAGCCGGCCGCCGAGCAGACCGTCCGGCCGGCCAGGTCCTGCGGCCCGTTGATCCCGCTCTCGTGCTTGCGCACCAGCAGGCCCTGCCCCGCGACGAAGTACGGCCCGGCGAACCCGACCAGCTTCTTGCGGTTGTCGTTGATGGTGTAGGTGCCGACGTAGTAGTCGACCTGGCCGTTCTGCAGCGAGGTCTCCCGGTTGGCCGAGGCGATGGTCTTGAACTGCACCTGGTCGCCGCGGAAGCCCAGCGACGCGGCGGCCATCTTGGCGATCTCGATGTCGAAGCCGGAGTAGACGCCGCTGGCCGGGTCCTTCTCGCCCAGGTAGGGCTGGTCCTCCTTGGCGCCGACCACCAGGTGGCCGCGGGCCCTGGCGGCAGCCAGGGTGGGTGAGCCGGCGGTGTCGACCGCGGCGGCGACCTGGTAGCTGGGCAGCGAACCGGGCTTGGGCCCCTTGGTCGGCGGGGTGCCGTCCTTGCCGCAGGCGGTCAGCGGGGCCGCCAGCAGCAGCGCGGCGACCAGGAGCACTAGACGGCGCACGGCGACCGGGAGCAACAGCAGACGGCGCACCTGTCGCCCCCTCAGTGCTTGAGGATCTTGGAGAGGAAGTCCCGGGCCCGCTCGCTCTCCGGACGGGCGAAGAAGTCCTCGGGAGCCCGGTCCTCGACGATCCGGCCGTCCGCCATGAAGACCACCCGGTTGGCGGAGGCCCGGGCGAAGCCCATCTCATGGGTGACCACCACCATGGTCATCCCCTCCGCGGCCAGCGAGCGCATCACGTCCAGCACTTCGGTGATCATCTCCGGGTCGAGCGCGGAGGTGGGCTCGTCGAACAGCAGCGCCTTGGGATCCATCGCCAGCGCCCGGGCGATCGCCACCCGCTGCTGCTGGCCGCCGGAGAGCTGGGCCGGGTACTTGTCGGCGTGCGCCAGCAGGCCGACCCGCTCCAGCAGCGCCCGGCCCCTGGCCTCGGCCTCGTCCTTGGCCCGCTTGCGGACCTTCAGCTGGGCCAGCGTCACATTCTCCAGCACCGTCTTGTGGGCGAACAGGTTGAAGGACTGGAAGACCATGCCGACCTCGGCGCGCAACCGGGCCAGCCCCTTGCCCTCGGCCGGCAGCGGCCGGCCGTCGATGGTGATGGTGCCGCTCTCGATCGGCTCCAGCCGGTTGATCGCCCGGCACAGCGTGGACTTGCCGGAGCCGGACGGGCCGATGACCACCACCACCTCGCCGCGGCCCACCGTGAGGTCGATGTCCTGCAGCACGTGCAGCTCACCGAAGTGCTTGTTGACCCCGCTGAGTTCGATCAGCGGGGTGAACGGTGCAGTGGTCACCCGGCCCCCTCCCCTCGTCCGGCCCCTACCGGTTCTCGCGCCGCCCCTTGAGCACCCAGCCGAGCACGCCGCCGATCAGCAGCGTCGCGGCGAGCGCGATCCACAGCGGCGCGGTCACCGTGAAGAACCAGAACTGGATCTTCACCCTCTCAAGGTTGGCCAGCAGGAACCAGAGCGCCAGCAGGGCCGTCACTACGCCGACCACGATGCTGGTCGGGACGCCTGCGATGTCGCTCTTCTTCCTGCCGTCGAACTGACGGCCCGGATTCCTGGTCACACCGCAAGTCTGCGCCCTGGTGCCACGAAGATCGACCGAAGCAGCACCCCATCCCTCGTTCGGAGGACGCCGACTCACCTGAACGAGTGACCAGCACTCCGGTGCCCGGGAACATCACGGCCACCTCATTGGTTCACTGAACGAAAGCACCGAACCAGGACGAGAGGCGCGAAACCTTCGTGAGCAGCATCCCCGGCATCACCCTGAACAACGGCGTGGTCATCCCGCAACTCGGCTTCGGTGTCTGGCAGGTTCCGGACGAGGAGGCGGCCGCCGCGGTGCGCACCGCGATCGAGGCCGGCTACCGCAGCATCGACACCGCCGCGATCTACGAGAACGAGGCCGGCACCGGCGAGGGCATCCGGCAGGCCGGCGTCCCCCGCGAGGAGCTGTTCCTCACCACCAAGCTGTGGAACAGCGGCACCCGCGACTGGTCGGGCCAGGCCGGGCGGGACGCCGTGCTGCGCGAGTTCGACGCCTCGCTGGCCCGGCTCGGCACCGACTACCTCGACCTCTACCTGATCCACTGGCCGCGCCCGATGCACGGCAGCTACGGCAACGTCTGGGCCGCCTTCGAGGAGCTGCTCGCCAGCGGGCGGACCAAGGCGATCGGCGTCTCCAACTTCGGCCAGGCCGAGCTCACCCACCTGTTCGAGACCACCTCGGTGGTCCCGGCGATCAACCAGGTGGAGCTGCACCCGCACTTCCCGCAGCGCGAGCTGCGCGCCTTCCACGCCGACCACGGCATCACCACCGAGGCCTGGAGCCCGCTGGGCCAGGGCGGTGCGCTGCTCGCCGAGCCGGTGCTGGCCAAGATCGCCGCCAAGCACGGCCACACGGTCGCCCAGGTGGTGCTGCGCTGGCACCTGCAGCACGGCATCGTCGCGATCCCGAAGTCCGTTACGCCGTCCCGGATCCGGGAGAACTTCGACGTCACCGGCTTCGTGCTGGACGCCGAGGACCTCGCCGCGATCGACGGCATCGCCACCGGCAAGCGGCTCGGCCCGGACCCGTCCGGCTTCGACTGGAACTGACGGTGCCGCCCGCCGAGTTGAGCGCCACCCGGCGGGCATGCCCGTTCGCCTCACCGGGATGACTGTTCGCCAACCAGTGAAAAATCGTATGAGCGCCCCTGGTCACAAGGGGCGCTCATACGTGTGTCGGCCAGTGAAAAGCTGACGAATCGTTACGGCACCGGCGCGAGCCTGGCCGCCTTCGTCAGCAGCACCAGCACCCGCTGGCGCTCCAGTTGGTCGAGCGGTTCGAGCAGCTGCCGCTCGACCTGCGCCACCCCGGCCGCGGCGCTGTGCAACAGCTCCTGACCGGTGGGCGAGAGCGAGAGCAGATTGCGCCGTCCATCCGAAGGGTCGCGCCGGCGCAGCACCAGACCGCGGCGGACCAGTCGCGAGACCATCTCCGCCATCGTCGCCTTGTCCAGCGAGGCGAGCTCGCCGACCGTGCGCTGGTCGGCGCCCGGCTCGGTCTCCAGGGCGTCCAGCACCGCGAACTGAGGTGCCGTCAGCTCCGAACCGACGTACTCCGACCAGAGCTTGGTGTGCACCTGCTGGCCAACCCGGATCAGGTACCCGACCGCACGCTGGGCATCCAGCAGCGGACGGGTGTCCGTCAACGAGGCGACGGCGGCCGGCTCCAGCCGGGCTATCTTGGCCAGCACCCTTACCAGTTCGAGCTGTTCCTCACCCGACAGCGGTTCGAACAGCATGCGTTGCACCCGCACCACGCCGCCGGTGGCCTCTCGGACCGCCTGGGCGCCGTTCTGCGAGAGCGCGAGCAGTTTGCGCCGGCCGTCCGCCGGATCGCGGCGGCGCAGCACCAGGCCACGCCGTACCAGCCGAGCGACCATCTCGGCCATCGTCGCCTTGTCCAGCGAGGCCCGCTCCCCCACCGTGCGCTGGTCGGCGCCCGGTTCGAGAGCGAGGGCAAGCAGGACCGCGAACTGAGGAGCCGTCAATTCGGCTCCCACGTGTTCGGACCACAGCCGGGTGTGCACCTGCTGGGCCACGCGGATGAGGTGCCCGGGCGACTGCTGCAGTCTGCCGGGCACGCGGGTCGTCGGGATCTCCCCCAGCACCATGAATCCGTCCTGATGTCACACCCGGCGTGCTGTGGGACACCCGGGCGGGGCAGTAGCGGCGCGCTGGCCTCCCCCAAGCGAATCGCCATCAACCGCAGTGATGTCGACCCTTTTCGAGGGGAGCTCCGCCGTGCAGCCGACGGCTGCTGGCGCACACTATACAAACGGAGGCCGCAATGCGGCAGGCAGGGGCGGATAGTAGACGGATGTTCGGTGTACTTGTCGTAATTCGTCCCACGCCAAGGAGTTGAGCATTCAACCGGCGGGCGCTCTTCTCCGCTCTACTACTCGCCGGTAGGGTAACTGCACCCCGAATCGAGTAGAGACGAGTACTCCGAATGACCGAGCAGACCAGCACGCACAAGGTCGCCGTCGTCACCGGTGCCGCCCGCGGCATCGGTGCCGCCACCGCGCTCCGGCTCGCCGCCGACGGCTTCGCCGTCGCGGTCGTCGACCTGGAGGAGAGCGCGGGCAAGGACACCGTCGACAAGATCGTCGCGGCCGGCGGCCGGGCCCTCGCGGTGGGTGCGGACGTCTCGGACGAGGCCCAGGTCGCGGCGGCCGTGGAGCGGATCTCGGCCGAGCTCGGCGCCCCGGTGGTGCTGGTCAACAACGCCGGTGTGCTGCGCGACAACCTGCTGTTCAAAATGTCCCAGGCGGACTGGGACACCGTCATGAACGTGCACCTGCGGGGCGCCTTCCTGATGACCCGCGCGGTGCAGAAGCACATGGTGGACGCCCACTTCGGGCGGATCGTCAACCTCTCGTCCTCGTCCGCCCAGGGCAACCGCGGCCAGGCCAACTACTCGGCGGCCAAGGCCGGTCTGCAGGGCTTCACCAAGACCCTGGCGATCGAGCTGGGCAAGTTCGGCATCACCGCCAACGCGGTGGCCCCGGGCTTCATCGCCACCGACATGACGGCCGCCACCGCGGCCCGGGTCGGCATGGAGTTCGAGGCCTTCAAGGAGGCCGCCGCCACCCAGATCCCGGTGCAGCGGGTGGGTGTTCCGGAGGACATCGCCCACACCATCTCGTTCCTGGTGAGCGAGGGCGCCGGTTTCGTCAGCGGCCAGGTGATTTACGTCGCGGGCGGCCCGCTCGACTAGTCCGTCCTGCGTAGCGACCCTGGTCACGATGCCGATCCGGTGACCAGGGTCGTGTCAGTTGTTGACGTTTTGCGGCTCGCTCCCAGGTAGTCAACGGGAATTGCGAGTGAATTCTCATGGTGGTCGTCATGGTTACCGTCCGCCGAAAATCTGACGGTCCGTCGGACAGCTGATCGCCCACTGTCTATGCTGCTCCCACATCACCGATGAGGGCGGGAGCGACGATGGCTGACAACACCAGCTGGATGGCACAGGACTGGCCCCAGGAGCCCCCGCCGGCCACCGATCTGCGACCGGAGATTCCGCACCCGGCCCGGATCTACGACTACTTCCTGGGCGGCAAGGACAACTTCCCGGCCGACCGCGCCGCCGCCGAGCAGATCATCGCGATCGCCCCGGGCATCCCGGAGGCCGCCAAGGCCAACCGGGCGTTCCTGCAGCGCGCCGTGCGCTTCGTCGCCGAGCAGGGCATCGACCAGTTCCTGGACATCGGCACCGGCATCCCGACCGAGGGCAACACCCATGAGGTGGCGCAGCAGGTCGACCCGCAGGTCCGGGTGGTCTACGTGGACAACGACCCGATCGTGCTCGCGCACGCCCGGGCCCTGATGGCCGGCCCCTCGCACGGCCGGACGCTGGCCCTGCAGGCCGACCTGCGCGACCCGGCCGCGATCCTCGCCGACCCGCAGGTGCGCGAGGCGCTGGACTTCGACCGGCCGATCGCGCTGATGCTGATCGCGGTGCTGCACTTCATAGACGAGGAGCAGGATCCGTACGGGATCGTGAAGACGCTGCTGGACGCGCTGGCCCCGGGCAGCTTCCTGATCATGTCGCACGGCACCGGCGACTTCGGCGACCTGGCCCAGACGGAGGCCGGGAAGGAGGTCTACCGGAGGGCGGCCGCCCAGGCCACCCCGCGCACCCGCGCGCAGATCGAGCGGTTCCTGGAGGGCCTGGAGCTGGTCGAGCCCGGCCTGGTGGTCATCCCCGAGTGGCGTCCGGAGTCCGCCGAGGCGGCCGAGGTGTGGGCACCGGGTTATGCCGTGGTGGCCCGGAAGCAGTAGCCGCTAGAAGTGCCGCAGCGCCCGCAGCCGGGCGGCCTCCGCGACCATGGCGGCCCGCTCGGCGCGGCGCCGCCTGCGCGCCGCGTCCGCCCCCAGCGGCTCCACCACGTGGAAGCAGGCACCGCAGACATAGCCGCCTTCCGGACCCTCGCTGACCGGCGTACCGCATGAGGCGCAGTACCGGAAGTAAGTGTCGGTGACGACCATGGGCGACCTCGCATCGGATACGAAGAGTACGTCCACGGTAGCGGTTTGACCGTACATCAGAAAGGGCGAACTGACGGACGATCAAGCGTCGGCCGAATGGCTTCCAGTGATCGTTCCGGTGCCGTCGCAGGTCCGGCATGGCTCCTCCCGGTAGGCCTGCTTGCTGCCGTCGGCGGAGACCCGGTAGCGGGTGTACGTTCCGGTGCCACTGCACAGGAAGCAGTTGCCGCCGCCGTCCCGCTCGGTGGTCCCGGTGCCCTTGCAAGTCCGGCACTGCAGGCCGGCCAGTCGGCCGGTCCCGGTGCAGATGGTGCACACCGCGATGCTCACGCCGCTCCTCCGCTCCTCGCCCCCGGTCTGCCCCGACCGCGGCCCGTTCGCCTCGGCTCATGAGGTTACTCCGGATTAGCCTGGAGTTGTCCGGGCACTGCCTTGCCAGAGACGGACGGAGGTGCGCACCATGCGCTACGCGACCACCCCGCGCCGCTGGCGCAGCGGAACCGAGCCCCGGTTCGCGCGCAGCGACCTGAAGCTGCGGTTCCTGCTGTCAGTGATCTTCACCCCGTTCTTCGCCTTGATGACGGCGACTTTCGCGGTCTTCGCGGCACTGGCGAAGCCGACCGGAGTGCCCTCCCAGGGCACCCTGGTCGGCTTCGCCGTGGTCTGCTTCGTGCTCACCGTGTTCGCCGCCGTGGACCTCTACGTGGTGATCCGCCGGCGCCGGGTGGAGCTGTAGCGGTCAGCGGTTGGCGACCGCCTGCTTCACCAGGGTCTTGCCGAAGTCCCACATCAGGCCGCTGCCGCGGTGCGCGTCGTCCATCACGTCGCAGAACGCGTCCAGGAAGCGGTCCACCTCGGCCTCGGTGATGATCAGCGGCGGGATCAGCTTGATCACCTCCTGGAGGTCGCCGGAGACCTGGGTGAGGATCCGGTGCCGCTGCAGCAGCGGGACCACCACCATCTGGGCGAACAGGCCCTTGCGGGCGGCCTGCAGCGCCGTCCACCCGGTGCGCAGCTTGAGCGACTTCGGCCGGCCGAACTCGATGCCGATCATCAGCCCGCGCCCGCGCACGTCGGCGAGCAGCTCGTACTTCTCGGTGAGCGCGGCCAGCCGGGAGCGGAACACCTCTCCGACCACCCGGGCGTTCTCCACCACCTTCTCGTCCTGCATCACCTGCAGGGTGGCCAGGCCGGCGGCCATCGCCTGGTTGTTCGACCCGAAGCTGGCCGAGTGCACCAGCACCCGGTCCATCGAGGAGTACACCTTCTCGAAGATCCAGTTCTTGCCGAGGGTGGCGCCGATCGGCACATAGCCGCCGGAGAGCGCCTTGGCCGCGCAGACCAGGTCGGGCTGCACGCCCTCCTCTGCCTGGTAGGCGAAGAAGGTGCCGGTGCGGCCGATCCCGGTCTGCACCTCGTCGCAGATCAGCAGCGCCTTGTTCTCGTGCAGCAGCTCCTGGGCGGCCCGCAGCCAGCCGGGCGGGGCCTGGTGCACCCCCTTGCCCTGGATCGGCTCGACGATCAGCGCCGCCACGTCGCCCCGGCGCAGTTCCCGCTGGAGCGCGCCCAGGTCGCCCAGCGGGATCGCGGTGTCCGGCAGCAGCGGGCCGAAGCCCTTCTTGAACCCGCCCTCGCCGTTGATCGACAGCGATCCGGTGGTCAGGCCGTGGAAGGCGTGGTCGGCGTAGAGGATCCGACCCCGCCCGGTGGCGTAGCGGGCGAACTTGATCGCCGTCTCCACCGCCTCGGTGCCGCTGTTGCCGAAGAAGACCCGGTCCAGGCCGGGGGCGAAGCCCAGCAGCTTCTCGGCCAGCAGGCCGGGCAGCGGCGGGCAGTCGAACCGGGTCAGGTCCGGCAGGTCGAGGTCCATCACCTGCTGGACGGCGTCGCGCACCACGGGGTGGTGGCGGCCCAGCGCGAAGATGCCGAAGCCGGCCAGCATGTCGAGGTACTCGTTGCCCTCGGCGTCGTAGAAGAACGGACCGGCGGCGCGGTCGTAGGTCTTGTCGAAGCCGATGGTGTGCAGCATCCGCGGCAGCTGCGGATTGAGGTACCGGGCGTGCAGCTCGTACCGCTCGCCGCCGCGCTCGGCGAGCAGGGCGGCGAGGTCCAGGGCGTTGGTCGGGCGGTCAGCTGGCACGGGGTTCGTTCACTCCTCGTTCGGGCAGCAGGTGCTTGGCGTAGGCGGCGGCCTGGGCGGCGATGCCGGTACCGGTCAGGCCCGCCTCCTCCATGATCTCGCCGCGGCCCGCGTGGTCCAGGAACTCCTGGCGCAGGCCGAGGTCGCGCAGCGGGGTGTCCACCTCGGCGTCGCGCAGCGCCTGGGCGACGGCGGCGCCGACCCCACCGGTGCGGCCGTTGTCCTCGACGGTCACCACCAGCGTGTGCTCGGCGGCGAGCCGGATCAGCGCCGGGTCGACCGGCTTGACCCAGCGCGGGTCGACCACGGTGGTGGCGAACCCGTCGGCGGTGAGCAGGGCGGCGGCGTCCAGGCAGGCGCCGGCCATCGCGCCGACCGAGACCAGCAGGATCTGCTGGCCCGCTCGGCCCGGCACCCGGGTGCGCTGCAGCACGTCCACGCCGCCGAGCCGCTCGACGGCCGGCACCGCCGGGCCGACCTCGCCCTTGGGGAAGCGCAGCACGGTGGGCGCGTCCTCGACCTCCAGGGCCTCGTGCAGCTGGGCGCGCAGCTGCTCGGCGTCGCGCGGGGCGGCCAGCCGCAGGCCGGGCACCACCTGGAGCACCGACAGGTCCCACATGCCGTTGTGCGAGGCGCCGTCATTGCCGGTGACCCCGGCCCGGTCGAGCACGAAGGTGACGCCGAGCTTGTGCAGGGCGACGTCCATCAGCACCTGGTCGAACGCCCGGTTGAGGAAGGTCGCGTAGACCGCGACCACCGGGTGCAGCCCGGCGGTGGCCAGGCCGGCCGCACTGGTCACGGCGTGCTGCTCGGCGATCCCGACGTCGAAGATGCGCTTCGGGAAGGCCTTGGCGAACGGCGCCAGGCCCACCGGTTGCAGCATCGCCGCGGTGATCGCCACCACGTCCGGCCGCTGGGCGCCGACCTCGAGCATCTCCTCGCTGAACACCGAGGTCCAGGAGGTGCCGCCGGAGGGCGAGATGGGCAGGCAGGTGTACGGGTCCATGGCGTTGACCGCGTGGAACCGGTCGGCCTCGTCCTGCTCGGCGGGCCGGTAGCCGCGGCCCTTGACGGTCAGGCAGTGCACGATCACCGGCCCGCCGAAGCCGCGGGCCCGGCGCAGTGCGGACTCCACCGCGCCGATGTCGTGGCCGTCGATCGGCCCGACGTACTTCAGGCCGAGGTCTTCGAACATGCCCTGCGGGGCGAAGGAGTCCTTGAAGCCCTTCTTGGCGCCGTGCAGCGCCTCGAAGATCGGCTGGCCGACCACCGGGGTGCGCTGCAGCGCCTCCTTGCCCCAGGCGAGGAAGCGCTCGTAGCCCTGGGTGGTGCGCAGCGTGGCGAGGTGGTTGGCCAGGCCGCCGATGGTCTTGGCGTAGGACCTCTCGTTGTCGTTGACCACGATGACGAGCGGGCGGTCCTGGGCCTCGGCGATGTTGTTGAGGGCCTCCCAGGCCAGGCCGCCGGTGAGCGCGCCGTCGCCGATCACGGCCACGGTCTGGCGGTCCGTGCGGCCCTGGATCTGGTGGGCCTTGGCGATGCCGTCGGCGTAGCTGAGCACCGTGGACGCG
Organism: Kitasatospora sp. GP30; assembly: GCF_029892145.1. Taxonomy (NCBI): domain Bacteria; kingdom Bacillati; phylum Actinomycetota; class Actinomycetes; order Kitasatosporales; family Streptomycetaceae; genus Kitasatospora; species Kitasatospora sp. GP30. The sequence continues at coordinate 26,633 of NZ_JARZAH010000035.1, read as the reverse complement.
TGCGAGTTCTCGATCACGTCGTGCTCGGACTCGGCGCGTGACGGGTAGCCGGACAGACCGCCCCTGGCCCGCAGCCGGCTGAAGTCCTGGCGGCCGGTCAGCAGCTTGTGGACGTAGGACTGGTGTCCGGTGTCGAAGAGGATCCGGTCGTTCGGCGAGTCGAAAACCCGGTGCAGGGCGATGGTCAGCTCGACGACGCCCAGGTTGGGGCCGAGATGGCCGCCGGTCTTGGAGACCGCCTCGATCAGGAAGTCCCGGATCTCCTGGGCCAGCTCGGGCAGCCGGTTGGCCGGCAGCCGCTTGAGGTCGGCCGGTCCGTGGACAGCGGACAGCAGTGACATGACTCCACCTTTCGGCTCTGTGCGCTCAGGTGTGTACGAGGTTGCCGGGGGCCGGTCGGGCCACCGGAGTTGCTGGGATCAGCCTGTGGTGACGACCGCGGGCACGCCTGCTGGTCCGCCCTGGGCCTGGTGCTGCTCGGCGAGCAGCAGGGCCTCTTCGATCAGGGTTTCGACGATCTTGGACTCCGGCACGGTCTTGATGACCTCGCCCTTGACGAAGATCTGGCCCTTGCCGTTGCCCGACGCCACACCCAGATCCGCTTCCCGGGCCTCACCCGGACCGTTCACCACACAGCCCATCACGGCGACCCGGAGCGGCACCTCCATGCCCTCCAGCCCGGCGGTGACCTCCTCCGCCAGCTTGTAGACGTCCACCTGGGCACGGCCGCAGGACGGGCAGGAGACGATCTCCAGACCGCGCTGACGCAGGTTCAGCGACTCCAGGATCTGGATACCGACCTTGACCTCCTCCACCGGCGGCGCCGACAGCGAGACCCGGATGGTGTCCCCGATCCCCTCCGCCAGCAGCGCGCCGAACGCCACCGCCGACTTGATCGTCCCCTGGAACGCCGGGCCGGCCTCGGTCACGCCCAGGTGCAGCGGATAGTCGCACGCCGCGGCCAACTGGCGGTACGCGTTGATCATCACGACCGGGTCGTTGTGCTTCACCGAGATCTTGATGTCCCGGAACCCGTGCTCCTCGAACAGCGAGCACTCCCACAGCGCCGACTCCACCAGCGCCTCCGGGGTGGCCTTGCCGTACTTCTCCAGCAGCCGCTTGTCCAGCGAACCCGCGTTGACGCCGATCCGGATCGGCACCCCCGCCTCGGACGCCGCCTTCGCGATCTCCCCGACCTTGTCGTCGAACGCCTTGATGTTGCCCGGATTCACCCGGACCGCCGCGCACCCCGCCTCGATCGCGGCGAACACGTACTTCGGCTGGAAGTGGATGTCCGCGATCACCGGGATCTGCGACTTCTTCGCGATGATCGGCAGCGCGTCCGCGTCGTCCTGCGACGGCACCGCCACCCGCACGATCTGGCAGCCCGACGCGGTCAGCTGCGCGATCTGCTGCAGCGTCGCATTGACGTCGGCGGTCAGCGTGGTGGTCATCGACTGCACCGACACCGGCGCGTCACCACCCACCGGCACATTGCCCACCATGATCTGCCGGGACACCCGGCGAGTGGCGAGCGGCAGATGCGGCATAGACGGAATGCCGAGCGAGATCGCGGTCATGGGTTCGACTCATCCTTGCTGTGCGGTAGTCCTGATGCCATGGTCAAGCCCGGCGCGCACTCCTGCATGTGCGCGCCGGGCCGCCGACTCAGCGGGAGGCCATCACGGTTTCGCGAGCCGCCCGCAGGGACTCCTTGAGCGAATCCATGGTGGCCAGCACCGCGGTCGGCTCGTACCCGCAGTGCGCCATGCAGTTCTCGCAGCGCGGGTCCTTGCCCCGTCCGTACTTGGACCAGTCGGTCTTCTCGATGAGCTCGCGGTACGTCGGGACGTAGCCGTCGCTCATCAGGTAGCAGGGGCGCTGCCAGCCGAAGAGCGAGTAGTTCGGGATCCCCCAGGCGGTGCACTCGAAGTCCACCTTGCCCTCCAGGAAGTCCAGGAACAGCGGGCTCTGGTTGAGCCGCCAGCGCCTGCGGTTGCCGCCGGCGAAGGCCTTGCGGAACAGCTCCCGGGTCTGGTCGACGCCCAGGAAGTGCTCCTGGTCGGGGGCCTTCTCGTAGGCGTAGGCGGGCGACAGCATCATCTCGTCGACCTTCAGGTCGTCATTGAGGAAGTTGAGCACGTCGATGACATTCTGCGGGGAGTCGGTGTTGAAGAAGGTGCTGTTGGTGCTGACCCGGAACCCACGGCGCTTGGCCTCCTTGATGGCGGCCACCGCTTCGTCGAAGGTCCCCTCCTTGGCCACCGACTCATCGTGGCGCTCGCGCAGCCCGTCGATGTGCACCGTGAAGGTGAAGTACGGCGAAGGAGTGAACTTGTCCAACTTCTTGCGCAACAGGAGCCCGTTTGTGCAAAGGAAGACATACTTGCGCTTTGCCACCAACTGGCGGACGATCTCGTCGATCTGAGGGTGCATCAGCGGCTCGCCACCCGCGATGGAGACCATCGGGGCGCCGGACTCCAGCACCGCGCCGACCGCCTGGGCGACCGGCATCCGCTGCTTGAGCACCCCGGCCGGGTGCTGGATCTTGCCGCAGCCCTCGCAGGCGAGGTTGCAGGCGAACAGTGGCTCCAGCTCGACGATCAGCGGGAACTTCTCGGCCCGCTTGATGAGCTTCTGGTGCAAGAGATAGGAACTGACTCGCAAGGTCTGGCGCAGCGGCATGGCCATGGCTAGCTCGCCTCCTGAGAGATCGTCGGCGTCGGCAGGGAAGTATCGAAAGCATTCGGAACGTGCGGCTCGGCGGCGACCGCGCGGTGCCACCCGAGTAGGGCGGGCACGGTGGCCCGCAGGGTCTGGAAGGCGCGCAGCCCGGACGGGAGCGTTCCCAACCGGAGCAGTTCGCGTTCGGGGGTGTCGACCACCACCCGGACCGCCGCCACCGGCAGGTCCGCGGGCAGCCGCTCCAGCACCGCGGCCGACTCCATGTCCACCGCGGTCACCCCGGCCTGGTGCAGCGCGCGGCGCTCCGGGCCGCGCACCACGTGGTCCGCCGAGTGCAGCGCACCTACCCGCACGCCGAGGCCCAGGCCGCGCAGGGCCTGGGCGAGCGCGTCGGGCTGCCGGGTAGCAGTTGAACGGCCCGATGCGGATTGCACCTTGTCGGCAACAAAGACCTCTCCCGGTCTTGTTCCCGGCGCCACCGCCGCGCAGAATCCGGTAAGGACCACCGCGCTGTACGCCTCGGAGCCCGCTGCCAGCAGGCTGCTGACGGTCCGTGCCGCCTTCGTCGGGCCCATCCCGGTGCGCGCCAGCACCGGGCGGCCGCCGAGCCCGTTCGCCCAGTCCCCGCCGCGCAGCGCCCATGCCTCGGGCGCCAGCGCGCAGAGCACGAGCATTGGAGCTGTCACGTGGCCCTCCCCGCTTGCCCGAGCACGGGGTTGCCGTGCAGGTAGCGGCCGAGCGCGGTGACCGGGAAGACCAGCCGGTACAGGTGGTAGTTGATCGAGAAGTCCCACGGGAACCCGGTCCCGGTGAACTGCGGTTCGTCCCAGCTGCCTTCGGGCAGCTGGGTGGCGGCGAGCCAGCGCACCCCGCGTTCGACCGCGGCGCTGCCCCGGCCGTCGCCCGGCGCGTAGCGCCCGTCCGGGCCCTCGCCGGCCGCCAGCAGCGCCATCAGCGCCCAGGCGGTCTGCGAGGCGGTGGAGTCGCCGCGGCCGGACCACTTCGCCGGGTCCTCGTAGGAGCGCATGTCCTCGCCCCAACCGCCGTCCTGGTTCTGCCGCTCCTCCAGCCAGCGCACCGCGCGCCGGATCGCCGGATCGGAGGCGGGCAGGCCGGCCGCGACCAGGGCCGGCAGCACCGAGCCGGTGCCGTAGATGTAGTTGGTGCCCCAGCGGCCGAACCAGGAGCCGTCCGCCTCCTGATTGGCCAGCAGCCACTCGACGCCGCGCCGGGTGCGCGGGTCGTCGGCCATGCCGACCTCGGCCAGCATCTCCACCACATGGGCGGTGACGTCGGCCGACGGCGGGTCGACCACCTCACCGAAGTCGCAGAACGGCAGCTTGTTCGGCAGGGTGCTGGTGTTGTCCACGTCGAAGGCGCCCCAGGCGCCGTTCTTGGACTGCATGCCGAGGTTCCAGGTCACCCCGCGGTCCGCGGCCGCCGCCACCAGCTGCGGCCGCGGGTGGTTGGGGGCCACCCGGCGCAGCGCCAGCACCACCTCGGCGGTGTCGTCGATGTCCGGGTAGGTGTCGTTGTGGAACTCGAACGCCCAACCGCCCGGGTGCAGTTGGGGCCGCTGCACGGACCAGTCGCCCCTGGTGGTGATCTCCTCGGCGAGCATCCAGTCGGTCGCCTTGACCAGCGCCGGGTGGTCCGGTGCCAGGCCGGCGTCGACCAGCGCGATGGTGGCCAGGCAGGTGTCCCAGACCGGGGACTGGCAGGCCTCCAGCCAGCGGGCGCCGTCCTCGGTGTGCACGGTGAACCGCTCGAACGCCGCGAGGCCCGCCTGCATGACCGGGTGGTCGAGTTCGTAGCCCAGCAGGTGCAGGGCGATCAGCGAGTAGACCGCCGGGGGCTGGATGCCGCCCCAGCAGCCGTCCGCCTCCTGGCGTTCCACGATCCAGCGGCGGGCCTGGTTGAGCGCCAGCCGGCGCAGCGGGCGGACCGCGCGCTTGTGGTAGGCGTGCAGCACCATGTCGAGGCGCTCGAAGAAGCCGTCCCAAGTGGTCGGCGGGGCCAGCGGGCGCAGTGGGAAGGGGTTGTCCGGGTCGGTGTGCAACTCGGTCAGTGCGAACGGGGCCGGGCGGACCGGGCGCAGGGCGGAGACCACGGTCAGTGGCACGATGGTCTGCCGGGCCCAGCAGCCGAAGGCGTAGATGTTGAGCGGGAGCCACTTGGGCAGGAACATGATCTCCGGCGGCATCTCCGGCAGCCGCTCCCAGGGCCACCAGCCGAACAGGGCCAGCCAGATCCGGGTGAACACCCGGGTTGCGGCGATTCCGCCGGCGTTGCGCACGTACTCGGCGGCGGCCCGCATGTGCGGGGCTTCGGGATCGTCCCCCGCCAGGCGGAGGGCGACATACGCCTCCACGCTGGTGGACAGCTCCGGTGGGCCACCGTGGAAGGTCCCCCAGGTGCCGTCCTCGCGCTGCTGTGAGCGGATCCACTCGGCGGTGGCCGCGGTCTGCTCCGCAGTGCGGATTCCGAGGAACTGCCGTAGTAACAGGTCCTCGGCGTCCATGGTGACGTTGGTTTCCAGGTCCCCCTTCCACCAGCCCTCGTCGTCCTGCAGCGACAGCAGGTGCTCGGTGGCCCGGCGCAGGCCGTCCTCGATCGTCGCGCGGTCCAGGGGTGATGGTTCCTCACCCGGTTCCGCGGCGCGCCCCCCTACGGCCGCCGCGCTGTCCGGCTCCCGCCAGGATCCGGCCGGATCGGCCGGCCCGGGGGGCCGCTCCTCCACCGCGACCGGCTCGGAATCGTACTCAGGGTCGAGCCGGCCGTCCGCGGTTGCTGTCAACTTGCTGTCACCTCTCTCGTACCACGACGAATTCGGCGAGGGCGACGAAACGTTCACGGACGTCGTCGGCCATCGGCACCTCGTCCAGTGCGGCCAGCGCGGTGCTGTGCTGGCGACGTGCCTCCTCCTGGGTCCAGGCCCGGCCGCCTGCCTGCTCGATCAGCGCGGCGCGGCCGGCCAGCACCTCCTCGGACTCCTCGCCCCGCCCGTGCGGGTCGGCGAGCAGCTCGGCCAGCCGGCGGGAGGCGGCGCCGCCCTCGGCCAGTGCGGCGGCCACCGGCAGCGACTTCTTGCGCTGCCGCAGGTCGCCCCAGTGCGGCTTGCCGGTGACCTCGGTGGCGCCCCAGATGCCGAGCAGGTCGTCGACGGCCTGGAAGGCCAGCCCGAGGTGGTGTCCGTAGCGCTGCAGCGCGTCCGAGGTGCGGTCGTCCGCGCCGGCCAGCACCGCGCCGATCGCCGAGGCGGCCGCGAGCAGGGCACCGGTCTTGTTGCCCTCCATCTCCAGGCACTCGGCGACGGTGACCGCGTCGCGGTGCTCGAAGGAGAGGTCCTGGGCCTGACCGTCGATGAGCTTGCGGGTCGCGGTCGTGATCAGGGCCACGGCGCGAGCGGCGTCGGCCTCGGTGGCCGCCCCGCTGCGCCCGGCGTCCAGCAGTACCTCGGTGCCGAGGGTGGCCAGCGCATCGCCGACCAGGATCGCCTGCGCCGGTCCGAAGACCGTCCAGGCGGTGGCCCGGTGCCGACGAGTCTCGTCACCATCCATCAGATCATCATGCAGCAGCGAGAAGTTGTGCACCAGCTCAACGGCCACGCCACCGGGTACTCCGGCAGGTGCGGGGGCTCCGGCCGCCTCCGCGGAGAGCAGCGCGAGCGCCGGGCGGATCGCCTTGCCGCCGTCCCCGGCCACCGGGTTGCCGGCCTGGTCGGTCCAGCCGAAGTGGTAGGCCGCGACCGCGTCCATCGGGGACGCCAGCCGGGCCACTGCCGAGCGCAACGGCGGAGTGCAGAGCGTGCGGCCTCTGGCCAGCAGCTCCGGTACCGAGACGGGCTCGGCCTGGGCCGTCGCGCCCGCGAACATGCTGGGACGTGCCTCCACGAGTGTTCCCTCTCCATGGGCCGTAGTGCTGGTGTTCTTGGTGGACGTGCTGACGGTGGTGACGCTCGGCCCGATCGGTGGTGCGGTCATCGCGGCCACCGCCCGTCACCGCGGTCCACGGGGGCCGGGCGGCCCGCGGCGGCCAGGGCGGCGTCGGCGGCGGCGTGGCCGCTGCGCACGGCGCCCTCCATCGTCGCGGGCCAGCCGGTGGCGGTCCACGAGCCGGCCAGCAGCAGTCCGGGCACCCGGGTCGCCGGGCCGGGGCGCAGCGCCGCGGTGCCGGGGGCCGCGTCGAAGGTGGCGGTCCGCTCCCGGGTGACGAAGAAGTCGAGCACCTCGGCGCTCCGGGCCGGCGGCAGCAGCCGGGCCAGCTCGGGCAGGTAGCGGGCCCGCAGTTCGGCGACCGGGAGGTCGATCTCGTCCCGGACGGCCGACTGGGAGAGCGCGAGGTACTGGGCACCCGGGTGGACAGCCGCCACGCCCGAGTGCTCGGTGCGGTCGAAGACCCACTGCACCGGCGAGTCGAGCGCCGCGAAGAACGGGCGGCGCAGCACCGGGCGGTCGTAGACCACGTGGACGTTGAGGATCGGCGCGTAGCCGAGCTCGCCGAGCCGGTGCTGCCCGGCGACGGCGTCCGGCGGCAGCAGCGCCGACGCGGTGTCCTGGGCGCCGGCCAGCACCACGGTGTCGGCACTCAGCAGCTCGCCGTTCTCCAGCCGCACGGTGTGCCGGCCGTCGGAGTCCGGCTTGAGCTCGACCGCCTTGGTCCGCAGCCGGACCGTCACCTCGGCGGCGGCCAGCTCGCGCCCGGCCGCGTCATGGTGCACGGCGCCCAGCGGCACCTTGGCGATGCCGATGTCACTGGCGCCGTTCTCGGAGAGCAGGCCGGTCTTGAAGACCATCGCGGCCAGGGCCAGCGAGACCTCGTCGGCCCTGGCGTTCAGGGTGGCCACCCCGACCAGGTCCCAGAGCGCGGCGATGGTCCGGTCGTTCTGCCAGTGGGCGCGCAGCCAGGCGCCGAACGAGACGGCGTCCAGCGCCGGGTCGGCCAGGTCGAGGCGTTGCAGCGCCAGCGCCCCGCGGACCACCCGCAGGCGGTCGGCGGGCGCCAGGTGCGGATAGCCGGCCAGGCTGGCGGCCAGGTGCAGCGGCACCGGCAGCTCCGTGCGGCTGAGCCGGCCGAGCCGGTAGCCGGACTCCCGCACCGAGAGCACCGGGACCTCCAGCCGCGGCTGGATCTCCATCTGGCCCATCGCGCCGAGCCGTGCGATCAGGCCGCGGTAGGCCGTGCAGCAGCGCAGGAACACGTGCTGGCCGTTGTCCACGGTCAGCTCGCCGCGGCGGAACGAGAAGGCCAGCCCGCCGAGCCGCGGTCGCGCCTCCAGCAGGGTGACCTCGACGTCCGCCTCGGCCAGTCGCAGCGCGGCGGTGATCCCGGCCAGGCCGCCGCCGACCACCACGGCCGTGCCGCCGTTCCCGGTTTCCCCGGTCATCTCGCCTCCTAGCTGCTACTTGGTTCGTTCGTGATCTTCCCACTTATCCCACCGGCTTGGCTGCCGATTGGCGTGGAAAGTCACGAACGGCCTCCGGCCAGCCCGGAGAGTGCCACATAGGCCTTCTCCCAGCCCGGCAGTGAGACCCGGCCGCGCAGGACCGACTCCGGTTCGGCCGCGATCCGTCCTAGCAGCCGGTGATAAATTCCCGCCATCGCGGCGGTACAGGCCCGGCTGCGGCGGTCCAGCATCGGCAGCAGCCGCAGGCCCTCCTCGAAGTACCCCTGGGCCCGCGCCGCCTCGAACGCGATCAGGCCGGTGAAGTCGGCGCCGGCCGGCGGGGTGGACTGGGCGAAGCCCTGCTCGCAGCCGAACCTGGCCAGGTCCTCGGCGGGCAGGTAGGTGCGGCCGTTTCCGGCGTCCTCCCGCAGGTCGCGCAGGATGTTGGTGAGCTGCAGGGCCAGGCCCAGGGTGTCCGCGTACTCGGCGCCGCGCTTGGGGTCCTCGCAGCCGTAGACGCCCAGCGACAGCCGGCCGATCGAACCGGCCACGCAGCGGCAGTAGACCTTGAGGTCCTCGAAGGTCTGGTACTCCTCGCCGCGCAGGTCCATCTCGACGCCGTCGATCAGCTCGTCGAAGGCGTCCAGCGGGATCGGGAAGCGCCGCGCCGCGTCGGCCAGCGCCACCTTGATCGGGTCGGTGTCCTCCTCGGTGACGCTGCCGGCCCGGATCTCGTCCAGCAGTGCCCGGGTCGCCAGCAGCTGCTCCTTCTTGCGGTCGGCCGCCAGCTCGCCGTCGCCGATGTCGTCGACCCGGCGGGCGAGCGCATAGAGCGCGGACATGGCAAGTCGCTTGGGCTCCGGGAGCAACCGGATCCCGTAGCTGAAGTTGCGGGCCTGCAGGGCGGTGACCGCCTCGCAGTAGCGGTACGCCGCCATGACCGGTGCCGACGCCAGTGGTGATGCCGCCACTCGGGCGTTCACCTTCCCTTCGCGAAGATGGCCGCCGCCTTCATCGCGAGGCGGCGCTTGTCGGGCTTGGGCTGCTGTGCCAGCACGTCGTGCCCGGCGGCCTCGATGGCCGCCAGCGCGGCGTACCCGCCGGCGGTGAAACCCGCCAGCAGCAGCCGGAGCCTGCCACGAACGGTACCCACCAGCGGTGCCCCCTGGTCGAGCAGGGTCCGAGCCCGGGCGGCCTCGAACGCGACCAGCTCCCGAATACTGCCACTCGCGGTGGAACGCCCGAGGTCGGCCTCGGCGACCCCGAACCGCTCCAGATCCTCCGTGGGCAGGTAGATCCGCCCTCGGGCGTAGTCCTCGGCAACGTCCTGTAGATGCTCAATCACCTGGAGTGCGCTGCAGATCCGGTCGGACCAGGCGATCCGCTCGGGGGTCGCGACGCCCGCCAGAGCAAGCACCAGGCGCCCCACCGGATCGGCCGACAACGTGCAGTAGCCGATCAGACTGTCGAAGGTCGGATAGCGGGTGGTGGTCTGGTCCACCCGGTTGGCCTCGATCAGCTTGCGGAACGGCTCCGGGGTCACGTCGTGGTTGCGGATCATCGGGACCAGGGCGTGCAGCAGGGGGTGGCGGGCAGGCTCGCCGGCGGCGCCGGGCAGGGCCGCCTCGAACGCGCGGTCAAGATCACGTTCGATGGCGTCCAGCAGGCCGAGTCTGAAAGTCGTATCGTCCGACTGCTCCGAAGGGGTGGCTGCGCCCAGCAGCCGGGCCGTCTGCGCGGGGTCGGCCAGATCGCCGTCGCCGGCGTCGTCCACCAGCCGCGCGAAGCCGTACACCGCCATCAGATCGTGCCGCCAGGCCGCGGGCAGGAAGCCGGGAGCCACCGGGAAGTTCTCCCGCGCCGCCTTGTCGAGCGTGCCCCCCACCGCGGCGTCCTGCGCCCGCGCCGAGGCCTGAGCCGAAACCGTCACTTCCGTCACTCCCCCGTTCTACACCGGTCTTGACCATGGAATCGACTCGGATATTCCCCCGGGGGCGGAACCACACCGCTCCTGGGCCCCCACCCTTTCACTTTCGGCCACCTGTCGAAAAGACCGCCCCCCGGCGCGCCGATCGTGCTCACTCGCGCGGCTCACACACCCGAAGCGCGCCAGGCCGCACACGCGCGGAGCCGGTGCCCGGGCCGCCCTGGGGACGTCCGAACACCGGCTCCGCGCGGTGTCAGGGGGCCTGTGCGGCCCGCTGCGAGCTACTCCGCCGTGTGCGTACTACGGGCGCTCGCCGCGCTCGTACATGCCGACCACCTCGTCGGTGGGGCCGTCCATGATCAGCTCGCCGGTCTCGATCCAGATGGTCCGCTCGCAGGTGTCCCGGATCGCGTTGTTGTTGTGGCTGACCAGGAAGACCGTACCGGCCTCCTTGCGCAGCTCGCGGATCCGGGCCTCACTGCGCCGCTGGAACGCCTGGTCACCGGTGGACAGCGCCTCGTCGATCAGCAGCACGTCGTGGGTCTTGGCCGCCGCGATCGAGAACCGCAGGCGGGCCGCCATGCCCGACGAGTAGGTGCGCATCGGCAGGTTGATGAACTGGCCCTTCTCGTTGATGCCCGAGAAGTCCACGATGTCCTGGTAGCGCTCCTTCACCTGGGCCGGGCTCATGCCCATCGCCAGGCAGCCGAGCACCACGTTGCGCTCACCGGTCAGGTCGTCCATCAGCGCCGCGTTCACGCCCAGCAGCGACGGCTGGCCGTGGGTGTAGATCGCGCCCTTGGCGGTCGGCAGCAGGCCGGCGATCGCCGACAGCATGGTCGACTTGCCGGAGCCGTTGGAGCCGATCAGACCGATCGCCTCGCCCTTGTAGGCGGTGAAGGTGACACCGCGGACGGCGTGCACCTCGGTGATGGCGGGCGAGCGCTTGCGGCTGATCAGGCGGGAGAGCGCGGAGGTGGCGCTGCCCTTGCCGGCCGAGGCGCCGTGCACCTTGTAGACGATGTGCACGTCGTCCACGACGACGGTCGGGACGCGGGTCTCCTTGGCGGCCGCGATCGCCTTGGCGTCGCGCTCCTCGCGGTCGGTGGTCAGGGTGGTGTCAGCCACGGCCGTACTCCTCCTCCGCCTTCCAGAAGAAGACATATCCGATGACGAACAACACAACGGCCCAGACACCGGCCATGGCCCAGATGTGGTGGGGCAGCACCTGGTTGTGGCTGGGGTACCTGTGCGGGCTGTAGATGGTCGGCATCATCGCGTGCCGCACCAGCTCCATGAAGACCGATGCCGGGTTCGCCTGCATCACGAAGCGCCAGAACGGCGACCACTTGTCGACGTGGTCCGCGATGCTGTACATCACACCGGAGGTGTACATCCAGGTGCGCAGGATGAACGGCATCAGCTGCGAGATGTCGCTGGTCTTGGCGCCGACCCGGGCCATGATCAGGGCCAGGCCGGTGTTGAACATCGACTGCAGGACCAGCGCCGGAACCAGGTAGATCCAGTCGACCGAGAGCGGGTAGCCGAAGCCCAGCACGATGCCGACCAGCACCACCATCGAGATCAGCAGCTGCTGCAGCTGGATCACGGTGAAGGCGATCGGCATGCAGGCGCGCGGGAAGTGCAGCGCCCGGATCAGGCCCAGGTTGTACGAGATCGCCCCGGTGCCGGACTGGATGGCGCTCTGGGTGAACTGGAAGATGAACACGCCGATACACATCCAGGGGATGTAGTAGGGCATGTCACCGCGGTTCTTCAGGATGACGCCGAAGACCAGGTAGAACACCGCGCAGTTGAGCAGCGGAGTGACGACCTGCCAGACCTGGCCCATCTTGGCGGTGGTGTACTGCGCCACCAGGCGGGCCGTGGCGAACGCCATGATGAAGTGTCGCCGCCCCCACAGCTGCTTTGTGTAGGCGAGCAGTCCGGGCCGGGCCCCACTGACCGCCAGGCCGTACTTATCGGCGAGCTGCTTGGGGGTCAGCCCGGTATCAACACCTCCGGGGAGGGAGAGGTTGACTGGTTCACTCACTGTCGACACATTCGTCCTTCACGAATCGGAAGTCCGGCTGCTGGCCGGGGGCAGTCGCCGGGTCCGGAATGGGCTTGGAACCGGAGTCCCAGCGGATCACGGGTATTGCCCGAGCGGCGGTGTGATGATCCGCCGAACGGGCGATCAGATGACCGGCGGTCTGCCCAGCCTGGTCAATCGCCATACAGTACGCCATCGCATGGGCCGCCGCTCACCCGCAGGTGTGCGCCAGCCCTCCCGGAACCCTTGCCGCCATGCCTTCCATGCCTCCCCCGAGGGCCGGCGGACCAGAGTGAGCAGAATCCAGGTGCACAGGTAGAGAGGCACCAACGGGGCCGGAAGGTTCCGCCGGGCCAGCCAGACCCGGTTGCGTGCCACATTGTGGAAGTAGGCGGCATGCCGGGCCGGCGAGGTGGTGGGGTGGTGCAGCACGATGTCCGCGCGGTAGTCGATCGACCAGCCGGCGTCCAGCGCCCGCCACGCGAGGTCGGTCTCCTCGTGGGCGTAGAAGAACTCGGCGGGCAGCTGCCCGGCCTGCTCGAACACCGTCGAGCGGACCGCACTGGCGCCGCCGAGGAAGGTGGTGACCCGCGACGACTTCAACGGGTCGCTGGCCCGCAGCCGCGGCACGTGGCGGCGCTGGGTCTGACCGGTCTGCGGGTCGGCGATCCGGAAGCTCACGATGCCGAGCTCCGGGTCGGCGGTGAAGGCCTCGCGCAGCAGCCGGGCCGAGTCGGTGCGGGGCAGGCTGCCGTCGTCGTCCAGGAAGAGGACCGCGTCGACGTCCCGCCCGTTCGGGCCGAACAGCTCGATGCCGACGTTGCGCCCGCCCGGGATCCCGAGGTTCTCCGGTAGCTCGACGGTGCGCACGCCCGCCGGCACCGGCGGCATCGGGACGCCCTGGGAGACCACCGCGAGCTCGACCGCCGGGCCCTCCTGGGCCAGCACCGAGTCGATCAGCGCGGCCAGCTCGGCCGGGCGGTTGCCCATCGTGATGATCACCGCGCCGAGCTTGAACCGGTCGGCGGCGGTCGCGTGAGCGGCGGTGGCGTCGGCGGTCGTCTGGGCGGCGGTGGCGTCGGCGGCGGTCGTCTGGGCGGCCGTCGCGTCCTCTCCGCTGTTCGACCCGGTGGTGGCGGCGCTCATCGCAGCCTGCTGGAGAGGACGATGCTCAGCAGGTGCAGCACGGTCTGCAGCATGGCGATGGCCGCCAGCACCACAACCGCCAGACGGGTGAAGAACAGCCCGCCGTGCACCTGGTCGGCGATCCCGGCCGCCAGGATGAAGAGCGAGGCCTCGACCGCGCCGACCAGCCGGTGGAACTTGAGGAGGGACGCCACGCGGCGGGCCTTGGCCACCGAGGACGAGCGCGGCACCGAGGCGCTGTCCTCCACCGCGGTCAGGCCGCTGCGGGCCCGGGCCACGTCCACCAGGTCGGTCTCCGACTTGATCAGGATCGCGCCGAGCGCCGCCAGGGTGCCCAGGAAGGCCCACACCCAGTGGCTGTTGTGGCCATTGCGGTGGAACAGGTCGGCGGCCCGCAGACCCAGGCCGGTGAGCAGCGCGGCCTCCGACATGTAGTGGCCGACCCGGTCCAGGTAGACCCCGGTCAGCGAGGTCTGCCGGCGCCAGCGGGCCACCTCGCCGTCCACGCAGTCGAGCAGCAGGTAGACCTGGATCAGCACGGCACCGACGATCGCGCCGGCGATGCCCGGGATGACCAGCCCGATGCCGGCCAGGATGCCGGTGAACATCATCAGGTAGGTCAGGCCGTTGGGTGTGATCGCGGTGACCGTCGACAGCACCCGGGTGATCCGCAGCGAGATCTTCCGCATGTACAGCCGCCCCGCCCAGTGCTCGGCGCTGCGGCGCTGCAACATCCCCTCGGGATGGATGACGGCGCGCAGCTCCTCGATCGAGGGCCGCACCGTGAGGTCGACCGGGGGGTGGGTGGCTGAGCGGGACTCAGCAGTTGACGGCTTGGACATAGTCGGCGTACGCGTCCCTGATGGCTGTTGGGGAGAGGTCAAGGTGCTCGAGGATGGTGAAGCGACCCGGACGGGTATTCGGAGCGTAGTGCACCGCCTCGGTGAACTCCGCCTCGGTGAAACCGATCTGATCGGCGGTCACCGGCAGCCCGTGGGTCCGCAGGCAAGCGACGATCAGCCCGGTCAGCTCGCGGTCGCCCCGCAGGTGGCTGGCGAAGGCGGCCCCGAGGCCGACCTGCTCGCCGTGCTGGGCGGAACGCTTGGGATAGAGCACGTCCAGGGCATGGGAGATCTCATGGCAGGCACCCGACGAGGGCCGGGTGCTGCCTGTGATGTTCATTGCGATGCCGGACAGTACCAGTGCTTCCGAAAGCGCTGTCAGCAGGTACGTCTCCGGGAGCCTGCCCGGGTGCCGGAGGATGTTCTCCCCGGCCGAGCGGGCCATCGCGACGGCCAGCCCGTCCACCGCCTCACCGGTGACCCGGTGCGACAGCTCCCAGTCGGCGCAGGCGGAGATGTTGGAGACCACATCACCGATCCCGGACGCCACGAACCGCTCCGGGGCCTGCTGGATCACGTCCAGGTCGACCACGATGCCGATCGGCGAGGGCACACCGTAGGAGCCGCGCCCCGCGTCGTTGTCCAGGATCGACACCGGGGAGCAGATGCCGTCGTGCGCCAGGTTGGTGGCGACCGACACCACGGGCAGTCCGACCCGGGCGGCGGCGTACTTGGCGGCGTCGATGATCTTACCGCCGCCCAGGCCCACCAGGACGTCGTAGTGGCCGCCGCGCATCGCCTCGGCCAGGCGCACCGCGGCGTCCAGGGTGCCGTCGTCCACCTCGTACCAGTCGGCCGCCGGCAGCTGCGGCTCCAGCCGCTCGCGCAGCCGCACCCCGGTGCCGTTGCTGATCGCCACCGCGATCCGGCCGGCGCTGGAGAGCCGCTGGTCCGCGAGGATGCCGGCCAGCGCGTCCAGGGCGCCGTGCCGGATCTCCACGAAGAGCGGGGAGGGGACCAGCCTGGTCAGTACCGGCATGCGATCTCCCGGGCCTTGGCGAGGTCCTCGTGGTTGTCCACCTCGACCCAGGCGACCTCGCCGATCGGCTGCACGTCGATCCGCAGCCCGCGGTCGGCCATCTCCTGGTAGCCGTCCTCGTAGTAGAGCTGCGGGTCGCGCTCGTAGGTGGTGCGCAGCGCGTCGGTGAGGTCGGCGGCGGCCGTGGGGTTGATCACGGTGAGGCCGATGTACTCGCCGGTCGCCTCGGCCGGGTCCATCAGCTTGGTGATCCTTTGCACACCCTTTACCGGATCGACGACGACCTTCATCTCCTCGTCGGCCAGCTTCTTCACGGTGTCCAGGGCGAGCAGGATGCCCGGCGCCCGACCTTCGGTGATCATCCGGTCGTTGCCGTCCAGCAGGGTGCGCTGCACCGAGGCGGGGTGCACGGTGTCGCCGTTGGCCAGCAGCAGGCCCTCGTGGAAGTACTCGCGGGCGCACCAGAGCGAGTAGGCGTTGTTCCACTCCTCGGCGCGATCGTTCTCGCAGAGGGTGAGCTTGACGCCGTACTTCTGCTCCAGGGCCTCCTGGCGCTCCGCCACCGCCTCCTTGCGGTAGCCGACCACGATCACCGCCTCCCGCAGGCCCACCTCGGCGAAGTTCCCCAGGGTGAGGTCCAGCACGGTCTTCTCGCCGTCCACCGGTACCAGCGCCTTGGGGAGCGTGTCGGTGTACGGGCGCAGCCGGCGGCCGGCTCCGGCTGCCAGGACGAGGCCGATCATGCGGGGTCTCCTGTGGGTCGTCGGGCCGGGGGTGGTTTGGTGGCTTGGTGGCTTGGTGGCTTGCCAGACCAGGGGCGGTTTGCCGGACCGGGGCGACCCGTCAGACCAGAGGTGGCTTGCCAGGCCGGGGTGGTCTGGCAGGCCGGAGGTGGCTTGCCGGACCGGAAGTGGTCTGGCGGACCACAGGTGGCCGGTCAGACCGGAAGTGGTCTGGCAGACCGGGGTCGGACCATCGGACCAGGGGCGAACCCGGATCCGGATCACCTCAGCCGGTAGGGCAAGGCGGCCGCCGGAGGCGGCGAGCCGCCGCCGCAGGCCGGGGCAATGCCATCAGTGATGGTAGGCGACTCCTTCGACCAGCCCGAACGCTGGTCCGGCAAGCCGTACGCCGAGTGACCGAGTGGTGCACGATCTGTGGACGAATTTTCGAGCCCAGGGGGCGCGTATGCAGGCGTGCGCCCCCTGGAAGCGCCCAGGTACCGGGCTTGTGCGTCGAATCCGTCCGCGCGCGCCGGGCATGCGGCAGACTTGGGCATCCGAAGCCCTCCGTACCCGGTCCGTCCGTTCCGGGGCGGGGGGCGCCTGCTCGCTTGAGTAGCTGCTCACTTGAGCGGCCGCTCGGTCAGCTGCTCGTCGCCTTACCTAACCTATTAGTTACTCATTGCCTTAACTGTTCCCGTTCATAGGACCGGGGGGGCTTGCCCGGATGGTGCGTCTGACGCACCCGGGTAGCGGCGCCGGTCCCGTGCCGAAAGAGGTCCAATGCCCGAGAGCCGACCGACCAGCCTGGCCACAGCCGCCGCCCCCGCGGACTCCGCGACCTCGGCTGCCTCTGCGACCTCCGCGGGCGGAGCCGACGCGGGCGCGCCCGAGATCCTGTTGGAGCTGGTGGACGGCCAGGGCGTCACCATCGGCACCGCGGAGAAGCTCTGGGCGCACCAGCAGCCCGGGCACCTTCACCGGGCCTTCTCGGTCTTCCTCTTCGACAAGCAGGGCCGCCTGCTGCTGCAGCGCCGGGCACTGGGGAAGTACCACTCCCCCGGCGTCTGGTCCAACACCTGCTGCGGCCACCCCTACCCCGACGAGCCGCCGTTCGTCGCCGCGGCCCGCCGCGTCGCCGAGGAGCTCGGCGCCGCCCCCGCACTGCTCTGCGCCGCCGGCACGGTCCGGTACGACCTGCCCGACGAGGCCTCCGGGCTGATCGAGCGAGAGTGGAACCACCTGTTCGTGGGCCTGATGACCGACGAGCTGCGGCCGGACCCGGACGAGGTCGACTCGACCAGCTTCGTGACCGCCGAGGAACTGAAGCAGCTGCAGACCGAGAAGCCGTTCTCGGTCTGGTTCAACACCGTCTTCGAGGCGGCGCTGCCGGGGATCCGCGAGATCGCGGGCCACGACTGGTGAGGACGGGCTCCTAGCCTTCCTTCTCCACACCTGGGAGCGGCAGCGCGGCCCAGATGACCTTTCCGCCGCTCCCGGTCTGCTCCACATCGCAGCAGCCACCCGCTGCCAGGCTGATGCTCTTCACCAGCATCAGCCCGCGCCCGCCGGTCTGCTCCTCGTCGCTCTGCACCGCCTTGGGCCGGTGCGGGTGGCCGTCCTCCACCGCCACCCGCACCCGGCCGTCCCCGATCTCCAACTCGCAGACCACCTCCGGGGTGAGCAGCGCGGCATGCGCGACCACGTTGGTCACCAGCTCGGAGACGATCAGCAGCACTCCGTCGGTGACATCCGCGTACCGCTCCCCGACCAGCCCGCGGGCCCGCAGCAGATCCCGCACCGCATGCCTGATCCGGGGCACCGACGACTCGTGCGCCGCAGCAGCCATCCGCCACACGCCGTCCGGCTCGCCGTCGCCGACCCGTCCGCCGTCACCGACCCGTCCGCCGTCCGGCTGCTCGACCTCGGTGAGGCTGATCGCCGTCACGCTGGTCCGCTCCACGTCCTGCCACCCTTCTGAGGAACTCGGGTCGCCGGGGAACGGGGCGTTCCGTTCAAGGCTCCCCTTTCGCCCCCCGAGGCTAGGAGAGCCGCCCAGCCGGCCACGCAAGGTCGAGGAACTTGCCCCTGCCAGACCGTTTTCGCCCACCTGCGCCCACATCTGACCGCCCCATGTCCACCCCGCCACCCCACCCGCCCGCAGAACCGTTCATCCCCGTCTCACCCCGCCACCCCACCCGGGGAACCCGCAGGTGAGACCCACTCCAAAAGCCTGCTAATGTTCTCTCTGTCGCCACGGGGACCACGCAAAACCCCCAAGGCACACACCCAGTCCGGGTGGCGGAATGGCAGACGCGCTAGCTTGAGGTGCTAGTGCCCTTTATCGGGCGTGGGGGTTCAAGTCCCCCCTCGGACACGACCCATTCACCAACATTGTTGGTAAGGGAATGCAGGTCAGGAGCAATCCTGACCTGCAATTTGCGTTGTGCGTGGTTGTAGTCGCAGTGCAGGCCGAGAGCGGCGTAGGTCTGGCGCTTGATTTCGGGGTTGGCGTCGCGCAGGACGTCGACCATGCTGCCGGCCTGGTCCACGAGGTCGGTGATCTGCCGCTCGGTCAGAGCTTGGGTGCGGCGGGTGCCGGTGGCGGTGCGAAGGCGGGCTTCGGCTCGGGCACGTTGGGCTTCGGTTTCGGCGATCCATCGTGTGATGGGCGCGGTGGCTCCGGGGTCGGCGGTGGTGAGGGCTTCGCGGTAACGGGCGAGGTCGCGGTCACAGGTGGCGATCTCGGCGCGTTGCGCCTGCCGAATATTCGTCCACCCAGGTCAGGCTGCATGTCGGTGCTCGTGGATCACTCCGCCGAGCCGGTCGTGTCGGCGTATGTCCAGACGGGCGATTCGCCCGGGATCGGTGATCGGTTCGGGGACCGCGCGTAGGGGCGCTGCCTGGTTCATGGCCTGATGGGGCCGGTGCCCGTTGCGGTGGTGCTCGAACTCGCTTAGCGCGTACCGCAGGTGGCGCTCGTTCCAGATCAGGGTCCGGTCCAGCAGCTCATGGCGGCAGGTCTGCACCCAGCGCTCCATGACGGAGTTCATCCGGGGTACACGGACACCGGAGAGCACGACCTGGATGCCGGCGTCGCCCAGGATCTGATCGAAGAGGGCCGGGAACTTCGCTCCCGGTCGCGGATCATGTAGCTGACAGCGCCTCCGACGTCCTTGAGGTCCATGACGAGGTTTCGGGCGGCCTGACCTACCCACTGAGCGGTGGGATGCGCGATGGCGCCCAGGATGTGGACGATGGGGGCACCTCCCGGCCGAAGGCTGGGGGAGGGTGGCGTGCTCGATGACCGCAAGGATGTACTGGCGTTGGCCGGTCAGGGTGACGGTCTCGATGAAGTCGCACGCCAGGATGGCGTCGGCCTGGGAGCGCAGGAAGTCGGCCCAGGTGGTGGCGCTGCGGTCGGGTGCCGGGTCGAGGCCCTCGGCTTTGAGTATCTCCCAGACGGTGGACGCGGCAATCTTGATGCCGAGAGCGGCGAGTTCGCCGTGGACGCGCCGGTACCCCCACGCCGGGTTCTCCCGCACCAGGCGCAGGATCAGCACGCGGATAGAGCGAACGGTGGGCGGACGACCAGGCCGCTTCGGTTGGCAGGTGCGAGCGTGACGCTGCTTCATCAGGTCGCGATGCCAACGCAGCACCGTGTCCGGTCGCACCAGCAGCCGCAGGCGGCGCAGCACCTCGCGCGGCAGCGGGGCGAGGAGCGCGGCGAGGAAGACGCGGTCCTCCGGAGCGAACCTCGCCTTGTCCCCACCGAGCTGCCGCTCAAGGACAGTGAGCTGATGGCGCAGTGCGAGGACCTCCACATCCTTCTCGCGATCACTCATCAGCAACAGCCGCAGGGCGGCGAACGCGTTGGTGACCGTCAGGTATGCCAGGCGAAGCAACACGAGTGATCATCCTGCCGCAACCCTCAAGCACGCTCCCGACCTGCATGGATGGCATTCTCGGCGGGCGCACAGTCGGCCGGCCGTCGGATCACCCGGCGCCGACAGTGCACCCTGGCCACGCCCGCGTTGCAGCAGCCCTTCGAGCGTGCCGATCGGCGCGTATACCCACTCATCGTCTGAATCGTCGTTCATCGCGCGGAGCATGCCCGATTCCCAGCGCCGTCGCCAACCGGTTTCAGAATCGAGAGGACGCCCCTCACGCGAGCCTCGGCAGTCAACGCGCCAGGGCTACTGTGAAACATGGGCATTCGCGAGCTGGTGTCCAAGCGTCCTACGCTGCCTGTCCTTCTGGGGGCTTGGCGGTAGGCATGGTCACCAGTGACCACCCGGACGCCGACGGGGGCTTCCTCACTCACCACCTGACCGCGCCAGCCGGCTGGACCACGGCCGTTCAGACGGCGAGGCGGTGTGCCATATCGATGAGCTCCGGCAGTCGCAGGACCCGTCCGCCGTGGCCGGGGAGAGGTACGTGGAGGGGTTCCGTCCAGCGGGTGGGGATGGCGTCGAGGCCGTACATTGCGCCCGCCAGGCCGCCGGTGACGGCGGCGACGGTGTCGGTGTCACCGCCGAGGTCGACTGCGACACGCACGGCCGCCTCGAACGACGTGGTGGTGCGTACCGCCCAGACGGCGGAGCCCAGGCAGGGCCAGACCGCGCCGTTGACCTCGGTGGCGTCGTCCGGATGCCAGGTCGGCGCGAGGACGGTTTCGTAGCGCTCGCGGTGATGGGGACTCACGTGGGTGAGGACCTCAGGGATGCTCGCCAGCGGATCGTCGCCCTCCAATGCCAGACGGACCAACTCGTGAAAGATGGCGGTGCCTTCCCAGGCCGCGCCGTCGCCGTGGGTCAGGGCCGCGATCTTGCGGGCGGCGTCCATCGTCGCCTGCCGACCGTCGTGTGCGAAGTACACCGCCGAGGTTGCGGCCCGCATCAGCGAACCGTTGCCGGCCGCGCGCAGGTTGACCTGGGAGTGGACGGCTGCGGCGAGGTCCCACGGCATGCCGTTGGTCAGGACGTCCTCTGTTTGCAGCCCGATGTCCTTGGGCTCGGACGCGGCCCAGCGCTGGAACCGGGCGAAGATGTCCGGCAGGTCCAACCCGCCGCGCTCCAGCAGCGACTCGGCGACCATGACGGCCATCTGCGTGTCGTCCGTGGCCTCGCCGATCTCCCAGCCACCGCCCCCACACATCTCGCCGCCGAGAGCCGATGCGGGGAAGCGGCTCGAGAATGCGCCGGCAGGGCCGAACTCGAACGGGGCGCCCAACGCATCCCCCGCTGCGGAGCCGACCACGGCTCCGGCCGCACGCTGATTGTCGATCACATCGTCAGGCTACCGGGACCCTCGCCACCTCTCGGCCGTCCCGCTGCTCTCAAGTCGGGTGCCCGCTCCGGTGGTCGGCCAGCGTAGGGCCTCGTCATCGGGCCGGTCGGGGCTGGGGACGTGGAACGGCACGCCGAGGTGGTCAGCAAGTGCCCGTCCCACCCGCTCGGCCTCCCGGGCCTCGGGCCAGGGCGGGACAGTCCCGTTGAGCAGTCGGATGTCGCCGCCATGCCGACCAGCGCGAGCTGGTGTTCACTCTGCGGATCGTCCGTGAGCGCGAGCAGCACCACGAACCAGCCCTCGGTGTCGCCGTCCCACAGCGCCTCGATCGCCACCAAACGTCCGGGAAGCGCCCCCACAGCGGCGGTCAACACGTCGAGGTCCAGCGGCGGGGTCGGGGCGCCCTCGAAGCCCCGCCTCAGCACGTGGTACCGCTCGGCCACCACGTCAACGCACGCGTACAGACCCGGCTTCGGCTCCGGACAGCCCTCCCGCAGCACCTTGACCGCCCACATCCGCCGATCCTGCCGCACCAGGCCATCGACCTCGGCAAGGACGGCCTCCGACAGCGCGGACCAGATCGCAGACTCCATGTGCTCATTCACCGCTCGGCCCCCAACTCCTTGCCCTCAGGCATGTTCAGCCGACGAGTTCCAGATCCCGCCAGGCTCGCCCGGGGCCGCCGCCGGCCCAGGTGTCGAGCAGGCTCCGGACCTCGTCCGTCAGTGCCGCGAGCGAGACCTGCTGCGTGCCAGCCCGGACACTGCGCTCCTGCTCGTGACTGCCCTCGCTGCAGCACTTGCACAACAGGTTGACGCTGCTAGCCGGTTCCGCTCCAAAGCCCCGCTCGGCGAACAGCTCGACCAGCGCCTCCAGATCGTCCGGCGCCGGAACGGTCAGGGTGGCGGCGTGCGTCGGCAGGTCGGAGGGCTCGAACAGCATGATCTCGTCGAAGACACTGTGCCGTTGGCCGTCGACGATGCGCTCGCCGGTCGGAGCCCCGTCGTGCAGCACGATCTCACCGAACCGGCGTCCCGGCGTCACCGGGACACTGACAACCCGTGCCCGCGTCGGGCACAGCCGCTGCGCCCAGACCACCTCGTACTCACCAGCGGTCTCCAGCCGTACGCAGGCCATCCCGAAGCGGCCGACGATCTCGCCCTCGCCTTCAGGCAGTGTGATGCCGAAGCCTGACCAGGCGTCACGGGCCACCGGCCATTCGCGCAGCACGGTCGCGGCGATGCCCAGGTTCCAGTACGCGGGGTCGCCCTCCCCGCGCGGCGCCCGGGCCGCGGCCTCCTTGCCGAGCTCGAACGCCTTGTCCCAGTTGCGGAGGAACTTGTGTGCCAACGCGGCGTCGAACCACCAGATCCCACTCGGCTTATCGTCGGGGTAGTACCGCAGCACCTCCTCGTAGCGGTCGGCGGAAAGCTGCCACTGCTCCGCCTCCCAGGCTTCCCGAGCCTGCTTCAACAGAGCCTTCGCCTCACCTTTGCGCACCGACGCCACTCCCCCGATCAATCGCGTCCAGGCCTGTCACCTGGGAATCCACCGCCGGAGTGTGCCACGGCCGGACCCCAGCGACTCCCAGGGGGTACGCAGAGCCCGGGCACCCTCGACCTGTGGGCCGGTGGCCGGCTGGATCGCGGATCAGAACCGACAGCGCCTACGCCCCAGTCGCCCGCACCGAGCCGGTACTGGCCCTCCTGATCCGCTCCAGCGCCTGGGCACCGAGATGCGAGAGACGGTGGAAGGACCGGCGGCCGCCGAAGCGGACCCGACACCCACCGTCACCCGCCCTCGAGGCGGCCCGCACGCCCCCGCTCCGGCACGCCAGCAACCGCCTGTCATTCCCGGGGCGATCGACCATCAGGTCCCGCCGCCGTTGTACATCGGCGACGGGAGTCGCCATCGGCGACGCGCAGATGGCGGCCCTGCCACTCACACGGCACGCCTTCCACGGCGACTGGAACTACGTCCTCCACCCCAGCCGGCCCCGACCATCCCGGCCACACGAACCCCACAGCCGCCCAAGCCGAGCTGGGACCCCGCCCTGCTCTCCGACCCCTCAATGACCGGAATGTCCGAGCAGCAACTGGACGAACTGACCCAGATCCTGGCCCCACTTGGCGACAGCCGGCGCGGCCGCCCACCCCGACTCGCCTTCCCCAACCAGGTCCTGGCCGCCGTGATCCACCTACGAGTCAACCTCGCCGCCGAACCCCTCGCCGTCCTGTTCGACAGCAGCCGAGCCGCCATGCACCGCACCCTCCTGAAGATCAGAAGACTGCTTCAGGACAACGGCATCGTTATCCCGCCGGCCACCAACCCGCCCGCCGCCCTCAAAGTCCTCCAGGACCGAGTCATCAACCAAAGCCGCAACCCCAACAACAAGACCAAGACAACATGTTGATGATCTGCAAGCCCTAAGGGCTGTCCCGCAACGCTGGGCTCGTCGGTGGCGCACGCCGCTGACGAGCCCCCTTCGCGCCAATGGGATGGACGATCAGCAGCAGGATCGTGATCTGGAACAGTACGTTGGCGACGCCCGTGGCGATCGTGGAGACGCCGATGAACCGGGACTTGCGAACCCATGACAGCCCCTCGCGGGTCCGGCCCAAGAAGGATTTCGGTCGGGTGAGCGTGGATTGGGCAGGGAGGGGGGCAAAGTTGCCCTTCAGGGCGGAGATCGATCCGATGGAGAGCACGTAGGAGGCGAGGTTGCCTAGGAAGGGCGCCCAGCGCGCCCAGCTGACGAGTCGACACCGAGACGGCCTCGGCCTCCTCGAGGTTGTCCACCTCGCGGCGGGGGTCGCGGATCTCGTCGGCGAAACCGCATCGTCTGCGCGACGAGCCTGTTGCCCTCGGGGTGAACGGCGGTCTCCCAGTCTTCAGAGTGCGTTTGCGCCGCATTGCCGCTTCTGTCTCCATGGTGGGCCGTGTCGCGCGGTGACTCTACCGCCCACCGACGAGTGCGGTGATCGGTGTCCACGCCCAGCTCCGACTCGCCCGGCAGGAGCTGTACGGTGCGGTCGCGGTGTCTGCCCGCGGCCACGCGAGAGCGCCCTGGATTGTCGCGGCTGGGGTCTGCCCGTGGAAGTCGCTGCAGGCCATGACGTCGAATGTGAGCTTGTCTCCGAGCAAGGACGAGAGCCGGTGCCCCTCCACCTCGGAAATCTCGACGGACACGTCGTCCCGGATGAGCGCCTTCGCCACCGCGGCCACGTAGTAGCCCAGGGTCCGCTGAAGCGACTCCGCCTCCACCTCGTCTACCGCGTCTTCCATTCCGTTCCTCCCTCGGCAGCCTTCTGTCGCTCCGTCAGTCTTCGTCGACACCGCCGACCCGGCATGCTGGAGGGCTGCCCTGGAACGGGCAGGACATGGTCGGCGTCGCCCTCTGCTCCATCCGCCGTCACGACCACACCGTGGGCGAGGTGGAAGAGCTGAGTGTCCGGACGGACCAGCGACGCCTCGGAATCGGCCGGGTCCTGCTACTGGACGGGCTGCGGAGCTTTCGCGAGCAGGGTGCAACGACCGCTCGGCTGTTCACGGGCACGGCAAATCCGTACCGGTCCTACGACCTTTACGAGGGTGTGGGGTTCCGGTGCCGGAACGAGTATGTCCGCTACCGCAAGCCGCTTGCTTGATCGACCGGCCATTGGGCTGTCGGGTCAGTCCACAGGATTTGACAATGCCTCAGCGCCCGGAAAGCAGAGGTTGTTGAACTGCCCTCGTTTCCCTTGAAGGAGTCCTGAAGTCCTGGCGCGCAGCTCTGTTGCAAGCCTGTGACGCCCACCGCACCTGTCCAGGATGCCCCGTGGGGCAACCTTGTCCAATCGTCGAACACCGTTCCGGGGGGGAACTCTCATGCCCGCTCGCGCCCGCCGCGGCACCGCCGCCGCCCTCTCAGCCGTCACCGGCGCCGCGCTCCTGCTCACCGGGTGCGGCCCGGACGGCACCGCCGCCACAGCCGGCAGCACCACGCCGACCAGCGCCACCACCATCGTGGCCGGCGCCTCCCCGTCGCACCCGCCGCGCCCGTCCGCCAGCCCGTCTGCCAAGCCGCGCCCGTCCGCCAGGCCCTCCAACGCTCCAACCGGCAGCAGCACCAGCCCGACCGCCGACTGTACGACGCGGGCGGAGGCCGACTTCGGCCCGGTGATCCAGCTCACTGCGGCGACTGCCACCGGAACCTCCTTGACGGCGCAGAAGGCCGAGTTCGTCTGCGGCCCCGACGTCCCGGACGACGGCTACTGGCAGGGCGCCGGCAGCACAACCCAGTACACCCTCGCCCCCAACGCCACCTTCGAGCTGTTCGACAACCAGCCGGTCACGGTCTCCAAGCAGGTCTTCCTCCAGGTCGCGAGCGGCTGCCTGACCAGCCCGTCGGCAGTACCGCAGCCCCACCGCTGCTACGGCAACCTGTACGCCGTCACCGTCGGCCCCGGCAACACCATCGCCTCCGTCAGCGAGCTCTTCCACCCCTGACCGACACCGCGCCGCCCCGGATGCGCACTACTTCCCGCACAGACGGCGCGTATCCGAGCCGCCGGCCTTACGGCCTCCCGCCCAGCGAGGACTCGGACGACGACCAGAACACCAGCAACGACGGCGCACCGATGGAGAAGGTGACCGAATGAAGCGCACCACCGCAGCCGTACTGATGACCGCCGGCCTCCTCTGTCGGGCTCGGAAAGTCATCGCCGCAGGTGGCAGCGATAGAGCGACCTCGGTTGGCACCATGTCCGCGTGATCGTTTTGCTGATTTACAAGGTGGCCGCAAGCTGTTGTCCGTGCCCGGGGTGCTGCTGCGCCGCGACACCGCCAAAGACGCGGAGCTGCTCGTGCTCCGGCACGAGAACGCTGTCCTGCGCCGCCAGATATCCGGCCCGCTCCGCTACCAGCCCGCGGACAGGTTCTGGCTGGCAGCGCTCTCCAGCCTGATACCCCGTCACCGTTGGCGGGCAGTCTTTTCGGTCACTCCCGGCACGCTGCTGGCTTGGCACCACCGACTCATCACGGCGAAGTGGGACTACAGCACACGGCGCACCCGCACCGGGCGACCGCCGACCAAGGCAGCACTCAAGAAGCTGATCCTGCAGCTCGCCCGAGAGAACACGAGGTGGGGCCACAAGCGGATCCAGGGCGAGCTGGCCCGTCTCGGGCACCCGATCGCCGCATCCACGGTGTGGGAGAGCCTCCATGCCGCCGCCATCGACCCAGCCCCGCGCCGCACCGGCCCGTCCTGGCGCGAGTTCCTCACGAACCAAGCCAGGGCATCCTCGCGGCGGACTTCCTCCATCTGGACACCGTGCTCGGCCAGCAGCTGTACGCGCTGGCATTCCTCGAACACGGCACCCGACGCCTGCGCATCACCGGCGTCACCTGTAGGGCTCTGTTGCCTAATTCCGTGGTTGCTGGGGATGCTGCTGGCTGGGTTTTGAGAGGCCGGGGGTCTTGGTGTCGGTGCAGCCGCGTTCGTGGCCGGCGGTTCCAGAACAGACGGTGGTGGTGGCCCGTGCGGCGTTTCCCAAGGGTGTGCTG
>NZ_JARZAH010000034.1:0-84982 GCF_029892145.1 Kitasatospora sp. GP30 | reverse complement strand
CGGCACCACCCGGCTCTCCCAGACCCCCGATGGCGGAACGCTAGCCGAGCTCCTTCTACCGGAACACAGCAGCAGCTGACCCACCCTAACAAGGCCCGACCGGCGGGCGATAGCCAGCCAGTTCCACACGGTGCGCACCGAAACCCCAGCCGACTCAGCAGCGATCCGCACATGCACCGACGCCAGGATCCCAGCCTCATCCAGCACGAGCAGACGACCCATCACCACCCGCCGCATCAACGCCCGCTCCCCCGACCAAGACACCAGCGCTCCCTTGCCGCTCCCGGACGCTGGAACGGCCCGCAGGACGGGATCGGACGGCATGGACGGAGGATCGGCGGTCATGCACACCAACCCACACCGCCACCAAGG
Source organism: Kitasatospora sp. GP30 (assembly GCF_029892145.1). NCBI lineage: Bacteria > Bacillati > Actinomycetota > Actinomycetes > Kitasatosporales > Streptomycetaceae > Kitasatospora > Kitasatospora sp. GP30. Next base: position 84,610 of record NZ_JARZAH010000034.1, on the reverse strand, counting down.
CGACGTGCACAGGAACAAGCATCCTCATGCCAGCCACCGACCGGGTGTGCTAGGCACAATCCGCGTGCCATGACAGCCGATTCCTCATCCTGTGTCAGCAGTGATCCATGGATCTATCGGAAAAGACCGAAGTCAGTGATCCCCCGCCCTCAGCCAACCTGCTGCCACCCAACCCACTCACAATCAGGCGGACGCAGGAGAGACCACCTGCAAGCCGCAGGGGCGGATCTGGCGGGCGGGGCCAGTGTCAGTACACGCAGCGCGCGCACGCGCGGGCTGCCGACGGGCCGGCTCCTGGCTGTGTCGGCCCGTCGGCAGAGACGCAGATACCGTCTTCACCGACGCGAAGCCCGTCAATGGGCCGCATTTAGGCAGCCGGCCCTGGGTGCGAAGAAGCACACCCCACGACGGCAAACGCGAGGTTCGAGGCTTCTCAGACCTTCAGGCCGAATCGGTAGAGCGAGCCGCTCTTGGTCGCGATGAACCGGTCGCCGGTCAGGAAGTAGACCTCGAACGAGTCCGATACCGTGCCGGAGACCGTAATCTCGCACAGGTATCCGTTGTCCACGCCGGGCATGGGAGCGTATCCCCCGGCCCAAAGGGTCCCGGCGTTCATGGCTTCGTTGTGGAATTCCCAGGGCGTCGGGTGGAATGCACCGAGCGTGCCGCTGTCGTCGAAAGGAGCGACGGACCAATTTGTGCCGGCGGGATTGAATGCCATTTCGGCACCCCTTTCTTGGGTTCTGCAGTCATGCGGTGTTCATTACGTTCCCCGCCTTAAGTAGCAGAACACGCTGAATGGTCGAAAGGATGAGGCGCATAGGCGCGCATCAGCGCCTTATCGGATCATCTTATCTACGCCGTCCGGCACCCCTCGCGCCACTGGGTGGCGCACAGGCCTGGATCGCGGAGCGCGAGGTCCGGCTTGCGGCGGGATACCAGAGCCCACCGGGAACGGCTTGCGCCTGACCTTGTCTGTGTCGCGCGAATTCCGGGAAAGGGAAACTCGAATCATGACGAAGAAATTGCGCCCGCACCAGGAAGAAGCGCGCGACGGGGCAGTACGACTTCTGACGCTGCCGGCGTCGGGTCTGGTACCGCCGGAGGGGTTGCGGTGCCAGATCCGGGCCGCGACGTGGCCGGGCAAGTCGCTGACGGCTGTTCACGTCGCTGGAAGGCTCCATGCCGAGCGGACGGAGCGCGAGCCACACACCGGCCAGGCCACGATCGCTGACGCCCGCACGGCGAGCTGTTACGGCGGGAACGCGGTCGCGTTGTGGCTTGCGAAGACCCGATCCCGACGCTGTTCGAAGGTCGAACCGTACGCCGCGATCCAACGCGACCACCATGACAAACAAGAAAACGCGAGAGAACACACGCAAACACAACCCGTCACAGCGGACAATCAGGAAGGCCGTGGACACAGCCTGACCAAAGCCATAAAAGACCCCCACCCCGGCCAAAAGGCCTGTCGCCACCCTCACCCGCCGGACAGGCACACCGGACCTGCGTCAGCATCGACGCGAAACAGCGCCACACCCACTGCCCCGCTGGCATACCGTGCGGCCGCGCAGCACCTGTGCGCCCGCCAGGCGGCACGCCCGGCAGCGCCTGCTCGGCCTCTCAACATAACGGCGGTCCTCCGGCCCAAGCCCGCGCGCCGGCGGACGGGCCCGCCGGACTCCCCGGACCCGCACGGCAACGCTCCGAGGCGCGGCCCTGCCCGTCACCGGGCCACTCTGCCCACCGAGATTCGACGCGGCTCGGGGCGCCACCACACCGCGCCCACGACTCGGCGCATGCGGCCCTCAGTCCGCCCCCCAACGATCCCTCGTCCGCAACACCCGCAAAACCCACCTCCTCATCGACCTCATCGACGTCGGCACGCAGCACGGCGCCGCCCCGCCCGGGTTGGCCGCACCGCAGGCGTACACAGTGCAGACCCGACCGGCCGGGCGCCCAGCGACGGCAGACGGGCCAGGGCCGGGGTCGGCTGCCCCCGGGCTGGACCCGGAAACGCCGGACGCTGACGCCCACTCCGGGATTCCGGCGCTTCCGGCAACGGCCGAGCCCGTTCCCGCCTGCGCGCCGTCCCTCCCCCTCACCACCCGCCCCGCTCCCTGACGCCCCGGCGGATAATGGCCAGACCCGCAGGTCAAGGCCCGCGACCGCGAACGATTGAAAGGCAGAGCGGATGACTCTGGAGGAAGGCCGGCGCGTCAGGCTGGCGAAAGACCTCGGAATCGGCGAGGCAGCCGCCGGAGAGCCTGCGGCAGTCGTCGGATTCCTCTCGCTGGGAGCCGGCATCGAAGGCACCATCGAACGGGTGGACGGCGAACTCCCGCAGAGCGAGGACGCCCGCGAGTACCAGCGACTCAAAGCGCTGTTCGAGGACTACGGGCACACCATGCCGGTAGCGAGCCGCCAGCGCCTAGAGGCACAAATCGCCGTACTAGAGCCGCAATGGGCCGCATACCGGGAACAGGGCAGCCAGGTGACGGTCCGCGTCCGGCTGGACAACGGCCTCATCCTCGACAGGGCCCACCAACACATCTTCACCCTACTGTGAAGCCCACTGCAGACTCAGCGACCGGCCGGACCCAGGCCGGCAGCAACCGCGAGTGACGGCACACCGAACGCTCGGCCGGTCAATGACCAGACGGCCGGCCGGTCGGTCAACAAGACGTCAGCCGGCTGTGACGATACGGGTGGTGATCGCCCGGCACAGCCGGTCGGCGAGGCCGGCTCATTCGGTGGCGGTGTAGGCGAGGACACCGTTGGTAAAGGCGAGAGCGTCAAACTACTGCTACTCAAAGGGGGAAGCCGGCGGCAGGCGGGCGATGTGCCAATGGAAGTGGCTGTTGCCGACCCGGGAGCCGAGACAAAACAATGCGGCTCGTGGGTGTTCACCGGCGGCCTCCACGCGCCCGCCACCGCCACAGTGGTACGGGCCGACGGTCTGATCACCGACGGTCCGTATGTCGAGGGCAAGGAGTGCATCGGCGGCATCTGGGTGATCACCGCGCCCGATCTGGACGCGGCGCTCTCCTGGCGCCGCAAGGCGGCAGCCGCCACGACGCTGCCGATCGAGGTCCGCCCGTTCCAGGACGTCGAACCCTTTTGAGCCCCACCCCGGTGACGCCCCAGGAGATCGCGGCCGTCTTCCGCGCCGAGTACGGCAGAGCCGTCGCCGTACTCGTGCGCGGACTCGGCGACACCGACCTGGCCGAGGACGCGGTCGCCGACGCCTTCGCGACCGCGCTGGTCAAATGGCCGGTCGACGGCGCCCCGCCGAGCCCGGCCGGCTGGATCATCACCACCGCCCGCAACCGGGCCACCGACCACCTGCGCCGCGAAACCGCTCGCGCGCACAAGCACGCCGCGGCCGAACTCGCCAGCGCACCGGCCGAACCTGTCGAGGAGGGCGCCGTGCCGGACGACCGGCTGCGGCTCGTGTTCACCTGCTGCCACCCGGCCCTGGCCCGCCCCGCCCAAGTGGCGCTCACCCTGCGCCTGCTCGGCGGGCTCACCACGGCCGAGATCGCCCGCGCCTTCTTCGTGCCGGAAGCCACGATGGCGCAGCGGCTTGTGCGGGCGAAGGCGAAGATCCGCGACGCGCGCAGCCCCTACCGGGTGCCGTACGAGGCCGACCTGCCCGAGCGCCTCGACGCGGTGCTCGCGGTGCTCTACCTGATCTTCAACGAGGGCTATGTCGCCACCTTCGGCGCGGAACTCGCCCGCGGCGAGCTGTGCATCGAAGCGATCCGACTGGCCCGTCTACTGGTCGAGCTGATGCCGGACGAGCCGGAGGCCGCGGGACTGCTCGGGTTGATGGTGCTGACCGAGGCGCGTCGCCCCGCGCGCGCCGACGCCGACGGCGCTCTGGTGCGGCTCGCCGACCAGGACCGCTCCCGGTGGGACGCCGACTTGATCGCCCAGGGCAGGACGATCGTGCGTGCCTGCCTGCGACGGAACCAGCCCGGCCGCTACCAGTTGCTCGCCGCGATAAACGCCGTTCACACCGACCCCGTCACCGACTGGAGGCAGATCCTCGCGCTCTACGACCGACTCGCACAACTCGACCCCAGTCCGATGGTCGCGCTCAACCGCGCGGTCGCCGTCTCCGAGATCGAGGGCCCCGCGGCGGCACTTCGGCTGGTGGACGACCTGGAGCTGGGAGCCTTCCACCTGTTCCACGCAATCCGTGGCGACCTCCTCGCCCGCCTCGGGCGGGGAGGCGAGGCCCGGCAAGCCTTCGACGCCGCAGCCCGGCTCACCGACAACCAGGCGGAACACGCCTACCTGATCGCCCGGCGCGACCGGCTCGGCGAAGCGCCCCAGTAGCCGCCCCCGAAAGCAGCACGGCCGACACCCATCCCGCAGTGACGTCCCTGCTCGACGCCGGACTCGTGATGGCCGCGCAGGACCCTCATGACGGCCGGCGCCGCGTCCTGAACCTCACAGAGGACGGGGCCAGGGTGATCGAGGCCGTGCGAGGTAGGCGAAGATCTCGCCGACGGGCGCGTTGATGATCGGGGCGTTGTCGCATTGCCTGGTCGTTCCTTCCTTGGCGCACGGTCGGCAGGTCCGTGAGGGCCGCGGCGTTCAGTCGAGGTCAAGGCGCTTCTTGAGAGCCTCACCCGCGGGCAGGGTGTCGATGAGCTTGTGAAGGAAGTCGAGCACCGCGTCGGTCTCCAGGCCGTCGGAGGCGGTGTCGATCGAGGAGTACATGGCCTCTTCGATCCCGGCGACCGCGGTGGCCAGGCGTTCGCCCTCGGGGGTGAGGCTGAGTTGGAGGTAGCGGCGGTCTTCGGCGTCGGTGCGGCGCTCGACCAGCCCTGCCGCGACAACGCGTTCGACCAGCCGGCTGGGGTTGGTGCCGCTCTCGCACACCAGGAGCTGTCCGAGCCCGTTGAGGCTCAAGGTGCCATGCTGCTGGAGCAGGCGCAGCACCTCGGCCTGCGACGGGGTGATGCCGTGGGGTTTGAGGGCCTGGGTCAGCAGCCGGTTGCCTTCGCGTTGGGCTGCCAGGATCGCGAACCGCAGGTGTTCGGCCTTACGCATCGGCGCCCTGTCGGGTGGTCGGCAGGGCGGCGATGAAGTCCTTGACCGCGCCGGCGTAGGTGGCCGGGTGGGAGAAGCGGAACATGTGGCCGGTGCGCGGCAGCACGACCTCCCGGGCGTCGGGGATGCCCGCGAGCATGATCTTGGAGGCGTTCTCTCCGATCAGCACGTCGTGCGAGGGGGTCAGGATCAGGGTCGGGACCTGCACCTGGCCGAGCACGTCGACGTAGTCGGCCGCGAAGATCGCTGACACGCGCGCACCGTAGGAAGCGGCCGGGGTGCTGGCGAGGAACAGTTCGCGGCTGTGCGCCTCGCTCCAGGGCACCTGGCCCTCGCCGTCGAACGGGGAGGCGAGGCGGTGGGCGTGGGCTCGCAACGTCACGTGCCGGTAGAACGGGCCGGGCGCCTTGCCCATCACCCGCGCCAGCGCCTTCAACGGCTTCGAGTCGATCGGGTTGGCCGCGAATCCGCCGGACAGGACCAGGGCGCGCAGGCCCTGCGGGCGGCGGATGGCGAGCGCGAGCGCGATGTTCGCGCCGAACGAGTCGCCGACCAGCACGTAGTCGTCGAGGTCCGCGATCGCATTTGCGACGTAGTCGGCGTAGCGCTCGATGTCATTGACGCCTTCGGGCAGGCGCAGCGTGCGCTTGGGCGCTTCGCCGTAGGGGGCGAGCTGTTCGGCGCTCCACGGGGCGCCGGAGAAGCAGGGGATGAAGACAAGGGTCGGATTCTTCTCCACAGTGTCCATAGTGAACATATTACACGACATATGTGTCGTGTAATATGTTAGTGGAGTCACTCGCGAACCCGCCCCATGCGTTCCCCGGCTCGGCCCGGGGGTGGATGCGCCGCGACGCCTCGGGCCATCCGTGAACGGCCCTTCGACACGTACGTGCGTGAGGGGCCGCACCTAGGAGGAGCGCCACCAGTAGCAGGTTCACTCCTCACGCGTCGCCGGGCTTGGCCGACTTGCCGACCACGACGCGCGGCACGGCCTACTCCTGGTCGCTGGGTTCGACGAGGATCGCGCAGGCCGCGTGGAGCTCGTGGACCGCGGCCCGGACATCGCTGTCGCCGTGCTGCCGGCCGAGTATGTCGGTCAGCTCGGTCACTAGGAGCCGGCTCATGCTTCCGTCGCCCCGGCGCACTCGGAGCGCGCCGTCGTCGATGGCGAGGCCCTGAAGACCTTCGCCAGACCGCGGCGCCGCCCGGCCCCTGGACGGTGCCGGCCGTCCACGGACGATACGCGGAGGTATACCGTCCGAGTGAGATCGCACTGCTGGATTGGGGGATGAGGACCGGTGGGTCTGATCAGCTGGTACCGGCGCAGGTTCGTGTTCCCGCGCCGCGCTCAGGGAACCGCCAAGCCGACCGTGCCGCGAGCGCTCGGGCGGGCGCTGCGGGAGGCGGACGCAGCGGACCAGTCGGGGGCGGCGGTGGCGCCTGGACGGCACACCACCGAGTTGCTGACCACGCTGTCCGAGGAGACCCGGCGCCAGATCGCGCTCAGCCTGCAGCACCAGCGCACCGGGCTGCGCTGCGCGGACCTGGAGCGGGAGACCTCCGTCGCACTCGCCGAACTGCCGTGTGGCTGGCGGGCGGAGGATGTGCGCCAGTTGTTCCACCTGGCCCTGGAGGGCGTGGATCCGCAGCACCCGACCCAGCGGTGGGACACGGAGGCCGAGACCTGCCTGCTGCTGCCGCTCGCCGCGCTGCGGGCGCTGACGGCGAGCGAGCGACTGGGTTTCCAGCCGCAGCTGCGCACCCTGCTGACGGTGGTCAACGCCACCGACGATCCAGGGACCGCGCAGGACCGCGCCCGGACCACCGACGAACTCCGCTCGCTGCTGCCCCCACTGCCCGCCGACGTGGATGCCCTGCTGCCGTTCACCGACCCGTACGGCGCTGCGGTGCGCCTGCGCCTGGGCAGCACGGTGTACCAGCCGCACACGCACCGGCTGCTGGAGCTGTGCGCCCGTGCGACCGAGGTCCGCCCATCGTACGAATGGCTCGGCCAGGCCGGCGAGTTGCTCGGCTACCACACCGACCTGCGGGCCACGCTGCGCGAGTTGCTGGCGGCCGCGGTGGTCGACGGCGCGGGCCCGGCCGGGTTCGGCATCTCCTGCGGGCAACTGCTCGGCGCGCTGGCCTGGGCCGCATGCGTGTCGCAGGACGCCAAGGCGATCACCCAGCTCCGACTGGCCGCATCTGGCTACGCCCGCTCCGCCCTGGACGAGCTCGACGCGGGCCCGGCCCACTTCGTGCGTGCCACACTGGCCGCCCTCGCCGCGCTGACCGGCGAGCCGGGGGCCGGCCAGCACCGGCGCCTGCTCGCCGACCCGAAACCGGCCCCGCTGCGGCTGGCCCGGCAAGCCCTGACCGAACTGCGGGACCTGCCGGCCGGCTTCGACCCGCACGCGCTCAAGATCCCGGCCGGACCGTACACGGCAGTCTTCGAGACCGCGCCCACCGGCCGAGTGGAGCTGGTCTTCCGCAACGAACACGGCAAGACCCTGGCCGGCGTACCGACCCGGGTCCGCGAGCGCCACCCGGCCCGCTACGCCGCGCTCCGATCCCAACTGGCCGTCCTGCGCCGGGTGTCCGACCGCTACCTCGGCACGCTCAACGAGTACTGGGCCGCCGGGCAGCCAGTGCCGGCGAGCCGCTGGCTGGCCGGCTTCCAGGACCAGCCGGCCCTCGTCCCGATGGTGACCGCCCTGGTCTGGCAGGCCGAGTTGCCCTCAGGAACCGTGCTCGGTACAGCCTTTCAGCCGCGCAACAGCTCCACCTGGCTACTGCGCGACCTGGAGCAGGGGTTGCACGAAATAGCCGACGACACGCCCATCTCGCTCTGGCACCCGGCTGCTGGCGGGGCGGACCGGAAGCTGGCGGCGGCCTGGCGCACCGCGCTGGCCCGGCGGCGACTGCGGGAGCAGGCGGTGCCTCAGCTGGCGATCGAGGACGGGACCTGATCGGATCATCAGAGATGCCTCTCCGCACCGGGTTCCGAAATGACCATCCGCGTGGCGGGCGAAGTAGTCCAGAGCGTGCCGACGCTCTCGTTCGCCGTCGTGCCAGTGCAGCCAGAACGGTTGCGAGGCGATCCCTGCCACCTTCGGGTCGAAGTCCATGAGCAGGAGCTGGTCCCGCTCCAGCCAGGACTCGAAGCCAACGTGCTGCCCGGTCGTCGCCGCCCAGTACCAGCCCGCGAAGTGACGCTCACCGCGAGACCACCGAAAGGGCCGCACCGCTGTCACGAACTCGAAAACGGGCCGTCACGCAGTCCAGCAGCGAACGCCGTTGCCACTCATGTGCCGAGTCCGCGTCCGACAACTCGACGTACGGCCCCGCAAGATCCGACCCAGCCGGTAGAGCCATCAGCACCCGCACCGCGTGCTCCAAGCGATGCCACGCGAGAGCCACCCGCACGCGGAAAGCCGAACTCGCCCTCCACGAGAACCTCGAAGCGTGTAGGCCCGCGACTCGATGCGCACTGGTTCCCGCGGAAACGTCGGAATCCGGGTGAAGTGCACACTGGTCGCGTGGGTGGATGCCGCGCAATCGCTGACTCCGTGAGCAGAGACCCCGGCAGTCGAGAATACGGACTGCGACTACTTGTTACCCGCATCCCCAGCCTCGGGTTATCCGATGGGCGTTCGCTGCTTCCGCCAGCGGGCCCGGTGGAAGATCGGTTCGACGGCGACGACGCAGAACGCGTGCATGGGCTGGTCCGTGCCCCCGGGGCCGAAGAAGCCCACCATATCGCCGAGGAAGCTCCCGCCGTGCTGATGGACGTGGGGGACCTGCTGCCCGCGGTCCTCCACGTCGCCTCAGCTCGCCGGCCCGAGCCGCTCCGGGAGGGCGGCCACCACGAGGGCGACGGCTTCCTCCGGCGTCTGGGTGCGCGCGACGACGCAGCACACGCCCGGGAAGCCGATGGAGCGACATGTGCCGAGCCCGTCCACACGCCGGGCAGGCCTCGGGTCGCACCGGCAGCCGGTCACGCAGGCGCCAGGCCTGATCCACGAGACACTAAGCCGCACGCCCGCGCAGCCGACGCCAGAACGCCCGGGCCTCGGCCACCGGGTCCCACGGCCCGCCGCAGCCACGGGTGAGCGGGTAGCAGGCCAGGCCCAGCAGCGCGGCGGTGAAGTGCCCGACGCTGGTGAAGTCCCGGCTCTGCAGCATCGCGACGCCGTAGAGCAGCAGCAAGCAGGTGACGTACGCGTACCGCCACGGCGCAGTGAGCAGGTAGGTGAGCACGCCCTCCGCACCGGCCAGCGCGTAGCTGACGCCGTAGTCCAGGGTGTACCGGGCGCTCTGCGGCGCGTGCCCGTGCTGGATCGCCCAGTACAGCACGCCCTCGCTGAGGTAGGTCGCGCCGACGTGCGCGATGACGATCACGGCCAGCCAGCGGGCGGTGCCCAGCCGGCGCTCGACCGGGACGTGCACCAGGTTGTACAGCACGAAGTAGGAGAACCAGCCGCCGCCCGCGATCCAGAACGCACTGCTGATCAGCACCCGGACGGGTGACACCGCGAGGTAGTGCAGATTGGTCGAGCGCCGCTCCAGGATCCGGTCAGCGGTCTGCGGCGAGACGTGCCGCAGCACCACACCGTGCGCGAACAGCACAGCCAGCCAGATGTACGTGCCCGGGGCCCGGCGGATATACGCCCAGCACCACCGGGCAGCAATGGCCGGGCGGGCGGCGCGGGCAGTCTGCATCCGGTCAGCCTGCCCGGCCGACCGCGCGTCCACGCCCGCCGGTGCGCCGAACGGGTGAGCCAACGGGCGTGAACGGGCGGCCAACCGCCCCGGCTCGGATAGCGCGAACCGTTGGATGCCCGTCGTTGACGCCACCGGCGGCCCGGCCGGAGGGTGAGGACGTGCGGCAACGCCGCATCGTCTTCGTCATCTTCGACGGCTCCCAGCCGCTCGACCTGGCCGACCCGCATGAGCTCTTCCAGTACGCCGCCGAGTACCGCGGCGGCTACGCCTGCCAGATGGTGACCACGAGCGCCACGCGGTTCTCTCCGGGCCTTGAACCCGGCGAATGCCGTGCGGGAGTCCGCCGAGGTAGCGGTGCTGTTGTCATGGGGGTCGGATAGGTTGCCCGGATGACCGACACGGACCCGCTGGTGCCTGTGCTTGCCGGACTGGTCGTCGACGTCGTCTGGTTCCTCGACAGCTGCGAGGACGACGAGGTCGACCCCGACTCCGCAGTGAAGATGATGGAGAGCGTGGGCTGGGTGCTGGGGCGGCTGCCACAAGACCAGCGCGACCGCTTCCTGACAGTGCTCGCGGACCTGGCCGAGGCGGAGACGGAGCCGGGCCGGCGGGAGTTCTTGGAGGCTTTCCCCTTCACCTGCGGCCTGGTTGAGGCTGAGTCAGGCCGAACCGAACCCTGACCAAGCGCAGGTGCCTGGCTGCAGGCTGACGACCGGGGCGCCCAGATGGAGGCGTCTCGCATGCTCGGCGTCACCCGCGAGAGCACCTGCCGGGCCGGCGCTGCGCGGCGCGCATGCGGGACAGGTCGGCCAGGGTGTCGTGGGGCCCTGCTGGTGGCTACCCGCCTGGGACGCCGCTGCCGCAAAGCGACAACAGCGACCAACGCCACCCGGCCGCCCACCGACCGTAGTGCTCCATCAGGACCTGTGACATGGCGTCAGCCCAAGGCCTCGCCACCTCCCACGCCCAGTTGCGCTTGGTCGAGTCGAAGGCAGGGTCCCCCCGAGACGGTACCCGTTGCGCCGGGCCGAGCGAATGGACCACCTGCGCCGCCGCCGCAGGGTCGAAGGGGTGCCGGGCGGGATCCACTTCGTCCCAGGCCAGGTTCGAGGAGGCGAGCGTCATGAACACCGCGTCAGAGTGGCACAGCAACCGGGGGCACGAGCAACGCCATTTCCGTCGGGGCCGCAACCAGGCGGTGGTCCGCCGCTGTCACCCGCAGCGCCCGAGCCGCCGATGCTGCGCTCATCCAGGACCAGCAGCCCCCGCCCCGGCGAGAGCGTGGTGTCGGGTCCACAAGCGTCCTGGCGGCTGCCCAAGCTTCCCGTCGACGCTGATGTCACGCGCTCTGGGATTGCCCGTTCGCGTGGGGGCACTGACGGAAAGCAGCTCGTGCCTGCCCCGCCCGCACCCGCACAATCGGGCCACAGGCCAAACCGACCCGGAGACTCCAATGCCCATCCCCATCACTCCCTCCGCGCTGGACAGCCTGCACGGGCTTGTCCTCGGCGACGCGTTCGGCGACCAATGGCTCACCCTGTCGACCGACGAGGCGCAAGCGCGGTACGCCAGGCGGGAGCTGTGCCCCGCGCCGTGGGACTGGACCGACGACTCGGCGATGGCCCTGGTGCTGGTGCGCCACCTGGCCGAGTACGGGGAGGTCCACCAGGACGTGCTGGCCCGCGGGTTCGCTGCCGGGTACGCCGCCGACCCCGAGCGCGGGTACGGGCCGTCGATGCACCGGGTGCTCCGCGCGATCGGGCAGGGCGGCAACTGGCGGGCCGTCACCTCGGAGCTGTTCGGCGGGCAGGGCTCGCACGGCAACGGAGCCGCGATGCGGGTAGCACCGCTGGGGGCTTGACTCGCGGCCGACCCGGACCGGGTCGCCGAGCAGGCCCGGCTCTCGGCCGAGACCACGCACTTCCACGTCGAGGCGGCCGCCGGTGCCGTCGCCGTCGCGCTCGCGGCAGCCCTGGCAGCCCGGAGCCGAGGGAGGGCGGCGCCCGAACGGCCCGACTTCCTGCTTCAGGTCGCCGAGTCGCTGCCGGACGGCGGTGTGCGGTCCGGGTTGCGGATCGCCGCTCGGATGCCGGCCGGTACGAGCGTGCGGCACGCTGCCGCGGTACTCGGATCGGGCTACCGACTGTCAGCGCCGGACACCGTGCCGTTCGCGCTGTGGGCCGCAGCCGGGCAGCTGGACGACCTGCCGGAGGCGATCTGGACCTGCCTCGGCGGCTGGGGCGACACCGACACCACCTGCGCGATCACCGCCGGGGTGGTCGCCGCCCGGACCGGGCTCGGCGGTGTGCCGGAGCACTGGCTGACGGCGCGTGAGACGTTTCCGGTCTGAACCCGGACCGGCTGCCACTGGGACTACCTGCCCCACGACCCGCCACCGCCTGGCGCAGTGTGGTCCCTGCGAAGAAGGTACCGGTTCCCACAGGAAACTCAGCCGGGCGATGGAGCGGCTGCGGAACCGGGGTTGACTCCCCCGTCATGTTCTTCAGGTCCTTCGAGCTGGTGGATCAGCGTCCTGAGCGTCGTGATCTCGTCGTGCAGGGCCTTCTTACCGGCCTTGGTGAGCTGGATCCAGGTGCGGGCGCGCTTACCCTCGTAACCCTTGTCGATCGTGACCAGGCCGGCCTTCTCCAGGACGCCGAGATGTTGGGACAGGTTGCCGGCGGTGAGGCCGAGCGTGCTGCGCAGGAAGGTGAACTCCACCCGCCGGGCCTGCTTGGCCACCGCGAGGATGCCCAGGCGGACGCGCTGGTGCACGACATCGTCGAGGCTGCTGGTGGGGTGCTCGGTCATCCGGCCGACCGCCCCTGAGCCCGGTGCAGCAGAGCGAGGGCGACACCGCCGAGCAGAAGCACACCGCCTTGCAGCAGCAGGCTCGGGAGGAAGGCCAACGGGGACGGGTCAGGCCGGACACCGGAGTTGAGCATGGCGAGCAGGTACCCGCAGGTGACGGCGAGAAGCGGCCAGCTGCGCTCGATCCGGGCGAGTAGCAGCAATGCCAGACCGATTGTGCCGGCCGGGCTCATCACCGTGTCGGCGAGCAGGGAGAACGGCGCCGGGCCGTGCAGTTCGGCGAGGAACCCCGGGTGGGCCGCCGTCCATGCCTCGTCGGCGGCCATGAGCAAGGCGAGGGCGATGCCCAGCACCAGGTACGGCTGGATCCGGGTACCCAGGCCGAGCTTGGCGGAACGACGGAGGTAGAACCAGCTGATCGCGAGGTAGGCGAGCAGCAGCGCCACCGGCCAGTACCACATCGCAGGGGGAAGGGAGTTGACGCAGATCCCTCCCAGGCCGCCGTGGGCCGTATCGCAGGGGCCCTGGCCGTATCGGACGATCGGTGCCGCGGCGAACCTCACGGCGGCGAAGACCAGGAGCGGGAACCAGGCACCGCGTTGCTCACGGCGGACACGGTGGACCAGAGCCCCGGTCATTGCCAGGAGGTGCCGGGGGTCACTTGAGGACGGAACGGGTTGAGTCGCCATAGGGTCAAGGTTTGCATTGCAAACCGATTGTGTCTAGAGACCTCTCTGTGAAGTGCCCATAGGGGCGAGCGGGTGGTCCGCGGTCCTCGCGTCGTGCGGCGTTCACCGGTGGGAGTCTGCGGTGGGGGGTTGGGTGGGCCTGGGTGAACGGCCCTGGTTCGGTCTCGGTGAAGATGCCTGCGCTGACCAGGCGTTTCAGTGGAAGCGGATGCCCTCGGTGTTCTTCGGGACGACCGGCAGGTCGAGGGCCTGGCAGAGGTCTCGGGCACGCGTAGGGCGGCGACCTGATTCTCGGCCATGGCTCGTGCCAGGCGGGGGGGTGACCGACACGGATTCGGAAGGCGCCGTATTCGTACGACCGCTCGGCTACACAATTCTGTGGCATACGGGTTCGATCCGGCTGAAGGGTCGGCAGCGTCTGCCGTCCGAGGGGGTCACGGCAGCTACGGTGCCGACATGAAACGGGCGGCGGCACAGGGCCGGGCGGCTGTCGCGGGCCCGGATGGCCATCACGGTGACCTCACCGCCCTGCCCGCAGGGCCGGCGTGGCTGCGGTTTCTTGCCGTAGCAGGCCACGCAGTGGGGCTTGCCATCCGGGCGGCGGCTGGGGCGGTGCAGCCGCAGGAGCTGCCGGGCCAGGGGGCGGGCGCCGGGCAGGGCGTGGGAGGTGGCCATGCCCGCTGTCGGGACGGCGCATGTGGGTGGCGGTTCAGTGCTCCTGTGCCGTCGGGCGCACCATGATTTCGTTGATCGCGGCGTGCCGGGGCTGGGTGACCATGAAGACGATGGAGCGGGCGATGTCCTCCGCCCGCAGCCAAGACTCCTGTGCCATGCCGCGAGCCGAAGCGAGGCCGGGACCGGTTGCCATGTGCGTCGAGGTCAGCCCCGGTTCGATCACGCCGACCCTGACACCGCGCCGGGTCACCTCCTGGCGCAGGACCTCGCTGAACGCGCACACCGCGTGCTTCGTTGCCGAGTACACGCCGTTGCCGCGGCGCACCACACGGCCGGCGGCCGAGCTGACGCTGACCAGGTCGGCGACCTTACGGGGGCCGCCCGCCGCCGCACGCAGCAGATGCGGCAGCGCCGCCTGCGACAGGTGCAGGACAGCCGTCAGATTGAGGTCGACCATCCGGTCGACATCCTCGGCGCCAACCTCCTCGACAGTCCCCATCGCGACGTAACCGGCGTTGTTCACCAGCACGTCCAGTCGCCCCAAGCGCTCGGCGACCTCCTCGACGATGTCCCGGGTTTTCACCTTGTCCCGCAGATCGGCGCTGATAACGGCGCACGAGCCTTCATGGCCCCGGATCGTGGCTGCCAGTTCCTCCAGCCGTTCGGTGCTGCGGGCCACCAGCGCCACTGCCGCCCCCTCCCGGGCCAGCGCCAGGGCAGTGGCAGCCCCGATACCGCTGGACGCACCCGTCACCAGCGCGACGCACCCTGACAGCGCTGTGCCACTGTCGGCTTCGGAGTTCCCCGCCCTTCCGGTGTTCGCACCCGTGAGACCCATGCCGCCAGCCTGCACCAGGCGCCCCCGGACCGCCTGCCGGACAGCCGCGCGGAGCGAGGCGCTCGATGAGCTTCCCGGCCGCGTCCAGCTCGCCGGAGCACAGCTGGGCGAGGACGGCTTGGGCGGTGTCGGAGAGGAGACGTGCAGCAGCGGCGGCGGCTGCGGCGCGGATTGGTCGGTCATCGAGCACCGCCCGCGGCGCGGACTCGGACGAAGGCGTCGGCCGGATTCCATTACTGGCCGCTGATGGGCGCGGTCAGGAAGGCCATCGCCTGTTCGTCGGTGCGCAGGGCCAAGTGGTGGCGGTCGGTGGCGACGGCCTCGGCGACGGTGGCCAGTCGCCGATCGAGGAGGCGTCAAGGGGCGGCAGCCAGGGCCTACTTGAAGGCTTCGCGGTGTGCGTGCGCGGTGGCCTGCCTGGCCGGGGCCCGGCCGGCGACTGCCCGTAAATCGTGTGGCCCGGAGTGTGACCGTGGCGTTAGCCTCCCAGGCATGGACGTCATGGGCCGATACCTCACCGCAGCCGCGCGAGCGACCAGCTCGCCGGTTGCCACCGCCTGACGTACGTCATTCCCCCGGCGACCGGAAACGGTCCGCCGGTGGTGGCTTCGAGGCGTTCCCTCCTCGGTTCCGTTGATCGCGTGGACTCGTTGTCCGGTGCCTCCCCCTGGCACACACGCGAAGGAGTCACCCCCATGAACACCGACCAGCTCGTCCGCACCTTCATCGAGTACTTCGAGGAGCGCGGCCACCGCCGGATCACCGGCTCGACCCTGCTGCCCCCGCCCGGCGACCCAGTGCTGTTCACCACCTCGGGCATGCACCCCCTCACGCCCTACCTGGAGGGGCGCCCGCACCCGCTCGGCCGGCGGCTGGTCAACGTGCAGCGCTGCCTGCGCACCACGGACCTCGACGAGGTCGGCGACCGCACCCACCTCACCGTCTTCGAGATGCTCGGCACCTGGTCGCTCGGCGACTACGAGGGCCCGCAGAGCCTCGACTGGGGCTACGGACTGCTCACCGACGGCTTCGGCATCGATCCGGGCCTGCTCCACGTCACCGTCTTCGGCGGAGACCACCAAGTCGGCCCGGACACCGCCTCCCTGGAGCTGTGGCAGGACCGCGGCGTCCCGGTCGAGCTCACCGTCGAGGACAACTGGTGGTCCAACGGACCGACCGGCCCGTGCGGCCCCGACTCGGAGATCTTCCTGTGGAGCGGCGACACCCCGCCGGAATCGACGCCCACACGAGATGACCGCTGGGTCGAGGTGTGGAACCACGTGATGATGCGTCACCGGCGGCTCGACGACGGCTCGCTCGTCCCGCTCCCGCAGCGCAACCTCGACACCGGCCTCGGCCTGGAACGGCTCTCCTCCCTGCTGCAGGGCCGGTCGTCGGTATTCGAATGCGACGTCTTCGACCCCTGGCGCCGCCTCGTACCGACCCTGTGGCAGCTGGACGAACCGTCACTGCGCCTGGTCTGCGACCACCTGCGCTCAGCCATCGTCGTCCTCGGCGACGATGTACGCCCATCCAACACCGGGCGTGGCTACGTGCTGCGCCGCCTGGTGCGCCGGGTGCTCACCGTGCTCCGCCGGGACGACCCGCTGCGCGGCCTCGGGGACCTGCCGGACGAGCTGGTGCGGCACACCCTGGACCACTTCCGCCAGGACATGGGCTCGGACGTGGTCCGCCAGGTGCTGCTCGACGAGGAGCGCCGGTTCGACCGCCTCCTGGAGCGCGGCCGGCAGGTGCTGTCCCGTCCTCGATTCCGCGGCCTGCTCGGCGAGGACGATCTCCGCTACCTCCACGACACCCACGGCCTGCCGCGCGACCTCGTCCTGAACCTGCGGTCGCAGTGACGGGCCGTCCATTGACAGCCAGAGCACCGGGGTGGGCCACCCTTTCGGCGGGCCGGCGCCGGGCGGCCTGCTCCTGGTCCGGCGGTGTCGCCGATCGCGTTGCGCAGCTCGGCCCCGGCCCCGGCCTGCGGCACGAGCACCTGGCGCTCGACCTTGGACACCTTGGCGTCGGCAGCGGCGTTGAACACCGCTACGACGAACGTCCGCATCTCGGCTTCGGGTGTCTCTTTCAGGAGGACGGTCAGGATCTGCTGACGGCCGGTCGGGAGCGCCACGTAGAGATGACCGGCCTTGCCCGAGTACTCGTCGCACACTGGGACTTCGTGCAGCGAGTACTCGGTGGTGCGGCCGTCCAGCGTCGCCTCCAGCGGGTGGTCGTACAGCCGCAGGCTGTCCCCTGGCGAGGCCGCAGTACGCCCCGGCCGGGAGGCTTGAAGCCGGGCCAGGTGCGCCCGAGCTTGGAGTCAGTCCCGGCGCGCACGGGTCGGACGGGGTGCGGGCACGCCAGTCGATCCGGGCAGCCAGCGCCGCCCCCAGTGCGCCATCGGCCGCCGGAGTGGTCTCAACCTTGCGGAGCGCCTTCAGCAAGGAGTGCGAGCGTCAGCGGCGACGCCATCGGGCGCGCTGACAACCTGAACTCTGCGGTTTCAAGATCACTGCCAGGGGCTGTCAGACCCGGAACCAGCCTGCCGCGTCTTCGACTGCGACTGACGGTCGAACGCGTCGGGTTCGAGGGTCGCCGACACCGGGTCTTCCGGCTCAACGGCCATGACGCATCAGCCTCGCCCGGCGGGATCACCGGCTCCACTCAGACCACCCAGCGCAGACCGCAGGTGAAGGGCCGTCAGCTGTGACGTCGACGGGGCCGGCCGGGTCATACCGCCACCAGACGCGCGATCCCGTGAAAGAGCCGAGCAGCCGAACGCGCCCGGTCCACCGCGCCCATGAACGCGTCAGCACCGATAGCCGGCGCCGGATCCGCACGCATCGATGCCTCAGCGGCTTGCGCCATGGTGCCGGGCGGGAGCAGGACGACCACGACGAGTTGCCGGCCCGCGGCCGCGACCAGCCAGTCCGCGGACAGCAGGGGCGGCTCGGCCATGGCCCAGCCGCGGTGCCCGCCCGCCAGCGCCAGCTCGACCAGCCGCTCCTCGCGCACCAGCAGCGCCGCGCTGGTCGAGGGCGGGTCGCCCACGGCCAGCTCGAAGCCGCTGATCAGGGCATCATCGATCAGCTCGCCGTAGCGCCGCTCGTCGATCTCCACGAACGCCTCCGCGAACGGCGACCCCTGCGTCGCCTCTCGCACCACGAACGCCCACAGCACCGCATCGGGCTCGCGCCCGGCATCCTCCGCCATGGTCCGTGCAACGAGCCACCGGCGCAGCGGTGGCGGACATGGCGCCGTCTGCCGTGTTCCGATCACCGCAGGGCGGCCCGCACTGCCCGCCCGCACCGCGTAGATGGCAGGCTGGCGGCATGTGCGGTCGCTTCGTCTCCACCACTGGTCCCCAGGACCTGGCCACCCTGTTCGGTGCCTCCCGCTGGGACCCGGACGAGACTCTCGCCCCCAGCTGGAACGTGGCGCCCACCGACCCGGTGTGGGCGGTCATGGAGCGCCTCGACCGCGAAAGCGGCGAACTCGCCCGCAGGCTGCGGCCGCTGCGCTGGGGCCTGGTGCCGTCCTGGGCCAAGGATCCCGGCGTCGGAGCACGGATGATCAACGCCCGGGCCGAGACCGTCCACGAGAAGCCCGCCTTCCGCAAGGCCTTCGCCACCCGTCGGTACCTGCTGCCGGCCGACGGCTACTACGAGTGGGTCGCCATCCCGGCCGCCGACGGCAGGAAGGCCTACAAGCAGCCCTACTTCATCGCTCCGGCCGACGGCACCCTGATCGCGATGGCCGGCCTCTACGAGTTCTGGCGCGACCCCACTCGCCCCGACGATGACCCGCTCGCCTGGCTGACCACCACCACGGTCATCACCACCCAGGCCCGCGACGATGCCGGACGCATCCACGACCGCATGCCGCTGGCGATCGCCGCCGACGACTTCGATGCATGGCTCGACCCCGACCACACCGACCCCGCCCAGCTGCGCCCCCTGCTCCACACCCCCGCCGACGGCCACCTGGCCATCCGCCCGGTCTCCACGGCGGTGAACAGCGTCCGCAACAACGGGCCCGAGCTCCTGGCCGAAGCCCCCGACGCTCCCCCACTGGCCTGACCGAGGAAAGGACGCGGTGATGGACTTCGACCAGGTCGCCGACGAGCTCTACGCGCTACCCGCGACCGGGTTCACCGCGGCCCGCGACGCCGCCGCCCGCCGCGCCAAGACCGACCGGCAGCCCGAGCTCGCCCGCCGGATCGCCGCACTGCGCCGCCCCACCACCCCCGCCTGGGCCGTCAACCAGCTCACCCGACAGCACCGCCGGCAGCTCCAGGACCTGCTCGACCTCGGCGCCGCCCTGCGTCGTGCCCAGGCCGGTCTCGACGCCGACGCGCTGCGCCGGCTCACGACTCAACGCCATCAGGTGCTCGACCAGCTGACCCGCCTGGCGGCCCTCGCCGCAGCGGAAGCCGGCCAGCCGCTCAGCGCCCGGGCGCGCGAAGAAGTCGAGCAGACCCTGACCGCTGCCGCCGCCGACCAGCAGGCCGCCGACCAGCTCGCCGCAGGACGCCTCAGCGCCGTGCTGGCTCCGCCCACCACTCTGCCCGACCTCGCCCCGCTCCTGCACGCCGCCCCCGGGCGCGCCACCGCTGCGCAGCCGCCGGCCTCCGGCCGGCCCCGCAAGGCAACGGCCCGTTCCGGCCGACAGGACCGCCCTGATACGGCCCGCGAAGAGCAACAGGCCATCGACGAGCGGCAGGCACAGCGGCTACATGACCTGCAGGCGCAGCGCGACGGCCTTGCTGCCGAGGCCACCCGGGCCGCGCGGGCCGTGGCGGATGCCGAGCGCGTCCTGGAGCCGCTGACCGAGCAGGCGGCCCGGGCCACGGGGGAGGTCGAGCGGGCCAAGGCCGCGCTGGAGGCAGCCCGGTTCGCGGAGCGCAGTGCGAAGGAAGCCGAGCGGGGAGCCCGCACGGCACTGGTCAGGCTGCGTAAGCAGGCGGAGCAGGCCCGCCGGCGGGCCGAGGAGGCCGAAAGCCGCCTGGCCGCGGCGCAGCAGTCGTCGGCGAAGCGCTCGTAGGCCGAACCTTCGTTCTTCTTCGGCGCGCCGTTCTCCCTGGCCCAGGCAGCGCCTTGTGACTCGCGGCCGTCCCAGGCGGTCCCGACCGGGACGTGTCCCCCGGGGAGCGCGCCGCCGCGCCGCCCGCAGTACCGCCAGCCGCCGCCCAGAGCGCAGTCCCGGCAAAGCCACCAGAGGCTTTCGCTTGACGGGCAGTACACTCAACATGCGTACTCCTCAAGTCAGTTGGAAATCTGAACGTGCCTGTGCGGCGCAAGGACGCCGCCATCCTCAAGGAGAGCGGGAGAGCGCCCCCATGAACAACAGGTACCTCTGCGTCGCTGTCCTCGCCGCCACGGCTCTCACCCTGAGTGCCGTCGGTGCCCCGGCCGACGCCGCACCCGGGCACGGCCGCCACGGGCAGCTCGCGGTGTGGACTTCCTCGCACACCATGGCGATCTGGACCCCGCAGCTGTGGCAGACCCTGGCGCGCAACCATGTCGGCCTGTTCGTGCAGGTGAACGACGGGGACTACCGTCCTGACGCCGACTCCTGGGCCACGGACATCATCGGCGAGGCCAACCGCCTGGCGTTGCCGGTCACCATTTGGACGGGCGGAAACGACACCACCAGCGCGCAGACCCAGGCCGAGGTCGACGCAATCCGCACCTGGCTCGACGCCGACCGCCTGCACGCCCAAGGCATCGTCATCGACGACGAGGGCACCGCGCAGACCATGGCCCTGGTCGGCAAGGCCATGGCGGGCGACCAGAGCGCCGAGCAGCAACTGCTGAGTGCCAACATCGATCCGGCCCAGCAGTGCCAGGCCATCGCCGCCAACAAAACCCTGATCAAGCGCGCCCACCGGGAGGGCCTCGCCCTCGACGAAACCGCGATGCCGCAGTCGCTGGACGACCTCGACGCGGGCACCCTGGCCCTGCAGGACACCCTGAACGCGACCAGCAACCCGCCCGCGACCTGGGACGCCAACTACTTCCAGGCATACCGCTCCGACTTCAACACCGACTTCGGTTCCGCCATCAGCCCCGGCCTGATCACCTCGTACTACCAGTCCGCGCACCAACACCTCGGCGACGCAGGCGAATTGACCATCGGCGTCGCCGGCCTCGCCCCGTACGCCACACTGGCGCCGCTGGTGCACGACGTACGGCTGCTGGCGACGCTGGGCCAGAAGACCATTCCGGTCTTCTCGCTGGAGCAGATCGTCGCGACCTACGGCCCGGGAGCCATCAACTCCCTGGCAGCGGCCGCGCACGAGCCACTGGCGACGGTCGACCAGCCCGATCCCGCCGACCTGCACGCCCGAGCCACGTATCAGCAACTGGCCGAAGAGGTCGCCGCCCTCACCCCGCAGATCACCCGAACCCGCGACGGTGTTCCCCAGCAGGCCAACAAGTACCCGAACACGAGCTGCGCCCCGCAAGGCGGACCCAGCGAGAAATGAGGCGGCGCACGGCGTGTCAACAGCGGCAGCGGCGGCAGCGCGCCAGTGGGCGGTCGAGCGCACGCTGGGCTGGATCGCGCAAAACCGCCGCCCCACCAGCGGATCCACCCGAGCCGGCGAGAACCGGTATACCGAGGCCAGGGCGCCACCCGCAGGATGAAGCATCCTCTAACGAGAGTCTGACGTCCGGCCACATTCCGGGGTTTGCGCCCCGACCGCGCCATAGCCTGCGTGCAGGACGACTCCACCGGTTCTCGAAGGAGCAATCACCATGAACAGGCTCACCCGTATCGGCGTTGCCGTGGCTGCCACGCTCGCGACGGCCGGTGTGTTCGCGCCGGCGGCCTCCGCCGCGGGCGCACCGCCGGCACATCCCGTGTTCGTGCAGACGGACAACCCTGCCGGCAACCAGATCGTCGCCTACCACCAGGCCGGCGACGGGACGTTGGCGCAGGCAGCGGTGTACGCGACCGGCGGCCGGGGCGGCGTGCTGCAGGGAGCGGTCGCGGACCACGTGGCATCGCAGGGGGCGTTGACGTACGACGCGGCGCACCGGCTGCTGTACGCGGTGAACGCCGGGAGTGACACGGTGTCGGTCTTCTCCGTCCAGGGCGAGAAGTTGATACTCCGTCAGATCGTGGGCTCGGGCGGCATGTTCCCGGTCAGCGTTGCCGTGAACGGGGACCGGGTGTACGTGCTGAACGCGCTCGGCGGCGGGTCGGTACAGGGGTACCGGCTGGTGCGCGGGCACCTGATGACAGAGGCCGGGTGGAACCGCGGGCTCGGGCTGGACCCTGACGCGACGCCGCAGTTCACCCACACGCCCGGGCAGATCGGGTTCCTGGCCGACGGCTCGCAGCTGGTGGTGACCACAAAGGCGAACGGGAGCA
Organism: Kitasatospora sp. GP30; assembly: GCF_029892145.1. Taxonomy (NCBI): domain Bacteria; kingdom Bacillati; phylum Actinomycetota; class Actinomycetes; order Kitasatosporales; family Streptomycetaceae; genus Kitasatospora; species Kitasatospora sp. GP30. The sequence goes on along the minus strand of NZ_JARZAH010000034.1, from coordinate 62,422 downwards.
GCATCGCGGTGTTCGGGATCGACCACTCGGGCGCACCGTCGCAGTCCCCCGTGGTGACCACCGTGCCCGGCGCGGTGCCGTTCGGGTTCGTGCCGAATGGGCGGCACGGCCTGTTCCTGACCGAGGTTGGCACGAACTCCCTTGCCACGTACCGGATCGGTGCCGACGGAAAGGCCGTTCGGGAGGCCTCGGCGGACACCGGGCAGGCGGCGGTCTGCTGGGCGGTCCGGGTGGGCGATGTCGTCTACACCTCGAACGCGGGCAGTTCGACGTTGACCGGCGTCCGCACCGCCGACCACGGCCGCCACCTCACCGTCCTCGGCGACACGGCCACCGACCCGGGCACCGTGGACGCGGCTGCCTCTCCGGACGGCCACCTCTACGTACGGACCGGCGTGAAGGGGATCCTCGACGAGTTCACCGTCCACCACGACGGCTCACTCACCATGATCGGCTCGCAGACCGTCCCCGGCGGCGCGGGCGGCGAAGGCATCGCGGCACTCTGACCCACGCCCCCAGCCGCTTCGTCCACGACCACCGCGCCTGCCACGCCTACCGCACCACCAGCAGCCACCGCCCGGCCCGGACTACCGGGCCGGGCGGTGGCGGCGTGCAGGACGCGGGAGACAGGCGAGCCCCACAGGCCGGACACGCGCGGAGCACCGCCGGCGGCACCCGGCGCCAGACACCCGCGCTTGGGCCGAGTGGGGAGCGGCGGGGAAGCCGGGGCACCCGGCCGGCGCCGTCGCAGGCGTCAAGGCGTGGACGACGTCGGCTCCTGCGGCGCCAGGGAGTTGCCCGCCGGTATGCGGGCGCAGTCGGACGGGGCCGGCCTGCCCGCAAAGCGGTCGCGCAGCCAGGCCATCGCGTTGGGCGCCCAGGCTGCGGACGTGGGGACGTGGCTGAGCAGGTCGTACTGCTGGTACTCGATCGACTCGTTACCGGTGGAGCAGTACTGCCGGGCGAGCGCGCGGGCGTCTCCGGCGACCATCACGCCGTCACCGGTTCCGATGCCCGCGGGGCTGTTGAAGGTTCCTTCCGTGCCGCCCTGGCCGCCCTGGGCCAGGTACCCGGGCACGGTCGGGGTGGCGGCCGACCCGAGGTTCAGCTTGTTCACCGCATCGACGAAGGCGGGCACCGAGTCCGGGTCGGCGTACTGCGGCTTCATCATCTTCTGCCAGGTCAGCCCGGGGTAGTGGCCCTGTGCGTCGAAGAGCGAACCGTGCTCCAGCTTGTCGTACACCTCGGTGCCGTAGCTGGTCAGGTACGACTTGAGGCCGCTGTTGTACGCCCGGTCGATCCCGATGATGGTCATGGGGATCACGCCGGACCACAGGAGGGAGCCGTTGACGTATGTGAGGTTGTGCGCCGGGTCGACGAGCAGGCCGCCTTCGGCGAAGCCCACCAACCGGGCGTTCACGTCCGGCGCGTAGCCGGGCGCGAGCGCGGCCGCCCAATCGGTCGCGATTGAACCGCCCGAGTAGCCGAGCAGGCCGATGCGGGTGTCGGCGTTCATGCCGGTGCGTGCGGACGACTGGGTCGCGGCGCGGATCGAGTCCAGCGTGTCGGTCCCGTACTCAGGGCCGGCCGCGAAGTCGGCGTTCTGTCCTTCGGTGTCGGGGATGATGACGTTGTAGCCCTGCAGCAGCAGCGGCGCCAGGAAGATGTTCTCGGAGTTGGCCAGGACACCGCCCAGCCGGACGTCACCGGCGATGGCTCGGGACGGCGCGTCTGCGGGGTTGAGGGAGTCGTAGAACGACTGGTAGGACACCGCCTTGCCGCCGTCGCCCCGCAGGCTGCGCACCACCGTGGTCACATTGGCGGTCGGCCGGCCCTGCGCGTCGGCCGTGCGGTAGAGCAGTTGGACCGCCGTCAGCGGCGTCGGGATGCCCTCGATGTGGTACGCCAGCGTCCGCGTCTTCAGTACGGCTCCGGGCTCGTACGAGGACAGCGGCCTGCTGCCGTCGTAGCCGTAGAACGGGTCCTTCGCCGCAACCCCCGGCATCCCGGAAGGGGCGGCCACTGCCGTGGCCACCGGGGTGACAGTGAAGGCCAGCGCAGCAACGCATGCGGTTGCCAGCTGCCGGACGGCGGGCATTCTCATGGTTTCCCCCGTGACAGTGAAAATGAGGAACAGGTGACGACCCATCAAGTTACCGGGAGGTAACGAACCTGTACAGCGCCGGGCTGCGGGAGCTCGCCTCCAGCGCTGGGGGTCTCGCCCAGGAGTTCCGCCAACCGGGCGGCGATGCCGGGGCCGACCGTCTCGGACACGAGCGGTCGGCAGCCGGGCGCGGACCCCTGTGTGCGGACGAGCGGGTCGCGTGTTCCGCTTGGCCGCACGTCCACTGTCGGCAGGCACGTCTACGGTGATGACTGTGCTGGATGCCAATGATGTCCGTCGTATCGCGCTGTCCCTCCCGGAGACCGTGGAGAAGGAGGCGTGGAGCATGCCCACGTTCCGGGTCGCCGGGAAGATGTTCGTCACGGTCCCCGATGATCAGACCTCGTTCGCCGTGCGGTGCCCCAAGTACGACCGGACCGAGCTGATCGCTTCGGAACCGGAGAAGTTCTGGGTGCCACCGCACGAGGCGAGTTCCGCCTGGGTGCGGGTACGACTCGGCGCGCTGGAAGACATCGCCGAGCTGTACGACATTCTGGTCGACTCCTGGAAGCAGGCCGCCCCGGAGCGCCTTCTTGAGACCTTCGTCGCGCCGGGGCCCGACCGGGGCCGCAAGGACTGACCGGGCGGGCCGGTACGCGACGGCGCCGCACGGACCGCCCAACGGACCGGCGCCCCGGACCCGACCGCCGGCGAGACTGCCACCGCGCTCACGGCCCACCTCGGCAGCGCATCGGAGACGCCCACCACCCGAGCGCGCGGGACGCGGAACGGGCGCCGTGCGGCGCACCGCGCCCGGCCCGCGAACAGCCCGCCAGGCCCGACCCCGTCAGGGCCGGGCCCGGCGATGCTCGCCGCGAGGCCGGTGCCATCGAGTCGCACGTGGGCGGCTGTTGAGGCGGCCAGAGCCTCCTCGGCACCCCGCCCGCAGCCGCATTCCGACGCCATCGGCCAGGACCCGGACCTCCCGGTGGCGATTGTCCAGGTCGGCCGTCAGCAGGGGCCGGCGCCCGGGCCGCCGAGGTGGAAGGCGGTCGGGGTCACCCGGCCGGAGTCGTAGAGCGCCGGGCTGGTCGCGGTGACCGTCAGCTGTGCGGAGTCAGCGGCGTCCAGCAGTTGGAAGTCGCGGATCCAGCCGGAGCCCGGCGCGCTGCCGAACCGCCCGTCACCCATCGACTCGCAGGTGCTGCCGGCCGCGTGGGCGACCTCGCCGAAGGCGGTGATGGTCTGGGCGCGGGTGTAGCCGCCGCTCCAGAGCGAACCGGGGAAGTAGCCCACGGCCTGGTGGTTGTAGAAGATCCACCAGTCGCCGCCGATGTTCACGATGGCGTAGCGGGCGGCGTCGCCGGGCCGCAGCGCCATGCCGGCGGTGACGGCGTGGGAGACCGGCACGAAACCGCAGGCATTGTAGCAGCTTTCCTGGCCGTCCACCCAGTGGTAGACGAACAGGTGCGGCAGCAGGTCGCCGTTGAGGCCGAGGTCGACGGTCCAGCCGACCTCCACGGTGGACTTCTGGTCGGCGGACTGCACGGCCAGTTCCTGCAGCGAGTGGGAGTCGGTGTCGCCGGGCTTGAGGGTGGGGGCGGACTGCTGCATGAGGATGCTCGCGCCGGCGGCGTCGGTCTTCTGACGGCCCGACACGTAGTCATAGCAGGCGCCGAACCAGCAGACCGGCCCCGAGCCGTTGGCCGGCGGCGTGGCGGAGGGGACGGCCGGCGGGAGCGGGTGGGCCGCGACCGTTCGGGATGTGGTCGCGACTGCCGGGGATGTGGTCGAGGCTTCGGCGACGGCCGGGGTGGCGACCAGCAGGCCGAGCGCGGCCGCCAGGGTGGCGGCAGTGCCGAGGGTGGTTTGCCGTATGCGCATGGGGGTCCATTCAGCGAGTGCGAGAGCGAGGGTCGGGCGAAGTCCGGCCCGGGTGTTAAATACTGACGTAAGCTCGCTTACATTGAGAGTTAAGCTAGTGGTGGCCGTACCGGCACGCAATAGCCTGGGCGCGGCAGTACGACTGACGCGGAGGGCAGGGCGGCATGACGGGCGACGAGGACGACCGGCTGCGGATCGGCCGGCGGATCCAGCGGCTGCGGGCCGAACACGGGCTCACCCAGCGCGCCCTGGCCGAGCCGGCCTACACGGCGGCGTACATCTCGACGCTGGAATCCGGCAAGGCCCGCCCCTCCGAGACCGCGCTGCGCTACCTCGCCGAGCGACTCGGGGTCAGCGCGGAGCAGCTCGAGACCGGGCGGCCGCCCCACCTGGCCACCGACCTGCGGCTGCGCCTGACCGACGCCCGCCAGACCCTCCACACCGGCGAAGCGGCCGACGCCACCGCGCAGTTCACCGAGCTGGCCGCCGAGGCGCAGCGCCACGGGCTGGCGGACGAGCAGGCCGCCGCGCTGGTCGGGCTGGGCGACTGCGCCCTGGAGGCCGGCGAACTCGACCAGGCCATCGGGCACTTCCAAGCCGCCGAGGATCTGCTGCGCCAGGCCCCGCTGCCCCTGCGGGTCCCGGCGCTGCGCGGGCGCGCGGTGGCCCATCTGCTGGCCGGCGACCTGCGGTACTCCTGCTACCTGCTGGAGAGCGCGATCGACCAGCTCAACTCCGACGGCCTGCCGGACCCGCAGGCCCTGCTGCTGCTCTACTCCGCGGTGATCGCCCCCTACCTGGACCTGGGCGCGCACCGGCGGGCCGCGCAGGCGGCCGAGCTCGCCCTGGCGCTGGCCCCGCAGGTGGACGATCCCGCTGCGGTGGCCCGGCTGCACCGCTCGGTGGCCCGCACCCTGCTGGCCGGCGGCCGGGCCGCCGAGGCCGACGCCTCCCTGGCCCGGGCCCAGGAGCTCTACCAGCAACTGCGGATCCGCACCGAACTCGCGCACTGCCACTGGATGCGCGGCTACCTGCGCGCCCAGAACGGCGACCTGCCCGCTGCCGAGCGTGAACTGCGCACCGCCCGCCGAATCCTGGCGGACCGTCAGGCCGCGCTCTACACCCAGCAGATCGACGTCGAGCTGGCCGACGTGCTGCGCCGCTCGGGTCGCAGCACGCAGGCGGCGGCCCTGCTGGCGGACCTGCTGGGCTCACTGCACCCCCAGCGCGGCGCGGTGCACGCGGGCGCCGCCCACCGGCTGCTGGGGCTCATCGCCGAGGAGCGCGGCGCGCACGCCGAAGCCGAGCAGCACTATCGCACCGCACTGGAGCTGCTGCAGCAGGCCGGAGCCACCGCCGACCTGGCCGACCTGTGCCGGCTGCTGGGCGATCTGCTGCGCCGCACCGGCCTCCCGGAGGAGGCCCTGGACGTCTACCGCAGCGGCCTCGGCCACCAGGCCGCCCCCGGGACCACCACGCTCGGTCCGGCACCGGCGGCACCACCGCTCTGACGGGCCACGGGGGTTCACCTCCAAGACGTGACGCAGCCGGAGGACCTGCCCTCCGCGGACCGCTCCGGCTGGTTCAGCGGTACGCCCGCGACCGGGCGTGCACGGCGCGGGCGACGCGGGGGCCGAGCCAACTCCGCAGCTGCCGAAGCGCCGTCAACTGCTCCACGGCCTGGTTGATCCGGTAGTAGGCCTGCGGCGGCAGGTGGGGCAGCAGTGGGGAGTGCCGCTGTCCCAGCAGGGCGAACAACCGCTCGGGTTTGAGCTGCATGTAGCGCGGGATGCTCTCGTACCACTGGGCGCTGTACCGGGCGGCGCTCTGGAACGGCAGTACGGCGAACTTCCGTTCGCGCTCGTAGGCTTCGAGCGCCGCCTGGAGGTCGTGGTGGCGGGCGAGCGCGCCGGCCAGGCCGACGGCGTCTTCCAGGGCCAACTTGGTGCCGGCACCGATCGAGTAGTGGGTGGTGTGGGCGGCGTCGCCGATCAGGGCGATGTTGCCGTGGTACCAGCTCCGGTTGGTCAGGGTACGGAAGTTCAGCCACTGGGCGGGGCCGTCGCCACCGGGCCGGCCGATCAGCGGGTTGCCGTCGAGCGGGTCCGCGAAGAGCCCCGCCAGGAGCGCGAGGCCGTCCTCCTGCCCGAGAACGTCCAAGCCCAGACCCGCCCAGGTCTCAGGCGAGCACTCGACGATGCAGGTGCTGAGGTCGCTGCTGAAGCCGTAGGCGTAGAACCAGATCCAGCCGTGCCCGGTCTCGACGAACGCGAAGGTGAAGGAGTCGAAGACCTTGCGGGTGCCCAGCCAGATGTACTTGTTGCGCCCGATGGAGACATCGGTGCCGAACTCGGCCGAATAGTGCTCACGCAGTCGGCTGTTGACACCGTCCCCGGCCACGATCAGGTCAGCGTCCGGCAGTTGGGAGACGGCCTCGATCTCCTGCTCGAACCGCACCCGCACGCCGAGGTCCTCGGCCCGTTGGGTCAGGATGTCGAGCAGGCGGTGGCGGCCGATGCTGAACCCCTCGTCGCCGTGGTGCACCACGCGCTCACCGCGGACGTGCGCCACACCGTCGCTCCAGCGGACCGAACTCGCACGCACAGCCTGCGCGGTGACGGGATCGTCGCGCTCGAAGCGGTCCAGGAGGCTGCCCCAATAGGTCACCCCCCAGCCATAGGTGGAGCCGGCCGGGTTCCGCTCCACGACGGTGACCTCGTGGGCCGGATCCTGACGCTTGATCAACATCGAGAAGTAGAGACTGGCGGGGCCACCACCGATACATGCGATCCTCATGTGTCTCTCACGGTTGCTCGCAGTTGCTCACGGTTTCTTTACAGCGACACAGAGTAGCAACTGTCACAGTCTCCACAGGGGGCGCTGATCACCGTGTCGTGCACCACCTCGCACACGTTCCAGCGCCCGGCCTACCAGCCGAACCGCCCCGCTACCGAGTACCGTGGCAGGGCAGGCGCAGACCCCCAGGCAGCATCCGACACCCCGACTGACCATCCGTCACCACAGCCATGACCCGATCACGGGGCCAACGGCACCGCGGACCAGCCGACCCGGCCCCAACCACCGGCCCGCCCGCCGAGAGGGACCACGATGACCACCGCCAGCCGCCCCACCCCACCGGTCGCTCCGGGACGGATGCCCGTGATCGGCCACGCCTACCCCATGTGGCGCCGTCCGCTGGAGTTCCTCGACACCCTGACCGCCTACGACCGGCTCGTGGCCGTCCACCTCGGCCCCAAGCCGACGTACGTCCTGGCCGCCCCGGACCTGGTCAACCGCGTGATGGTCGCCGATGCGGCGAACTACGCCAAGGGCCGCTCCTTCGAAAAACTCCAGGACTACCTCGGACAGGGCCTGGCCACCTCCGAGGGCTCCTTCCACCTGCGCCAGCGACGCTTGATGCAGCCGGCGTTCCATCACCGTCAGATCGCCCTGTACGCCGACACGATGACGCGGATCGCCGCCGAGCGCGCGGCCTCCTGGCGGGTGGGCCAGCTCATCGACGTCACCCGCGAGATGCACGACCTCTCCCTCGCGCTCGTCACCGCGACCCTCTTCTCCACCGCACTGGACGACGGCCTCACCGCCGACATCCACCAAGCCATGCCCATCGTGCTGCGCGGCATGTACACCCGTGTCCTCGACCCCACCGGCCTGTGGCACCGCCTCCCCACCCCCGGCAACCGGCGTCTCGCCACCGCGCAGCGCCGCCTGCGGGGCGCCATCGACCACCTCATCCGCACCCGCCGTGACAACCCGCAGAGCGACCACCGCGACCTGCTGTCGATGCTCCTCGATGCCCAGGACAGCGACAGCGGCGAGGCGATGACCGACCAACAGGTCCACGACGAGCTCATCACCCTGCTGGTCGCCGGGACGGAGACCGCCGCGGGCGGCCTGGCCTGGCTCTTCCACGAGCTCGGGGAGAACCCGTCCGTCGACCGGCAGCTCCACGCGGAGCTGCGGAGTGCGGCCGCCGAGCCGCCGGCGCCCCAGGACCCGGGCCGCCTGCCCTACCTGCGCCGGGTGCTCGACGAAGCCCTGCGGATGCGCAACCCCGGCGGCATGACGATCCGGCGGGCGACCACCGATGTCGAACTGGGCGGCTACCACTTCGCCCCGGGAACCGAATTCATCTTCAGCGCGCTGGTCCTGCACCGGAACCCGCACTACTTCCCCGACCCCACCCGGTTCGACCCCGACCGCTGGCTACCCGACCGGACGCCCGTCCCCCGCGGCGCGTACATCCCCTTCGGCGCCGGAAACCACCTGTGCATCGGGGAGTCCTACGCACGCATGGAGATGACCGCGGTGGTCGCCGCCATCGCGAGCCGATGGCGCCTGGAACCCGTACCCGGAGTACAGGTACGCGGCGTCATGACCTCGACCAACAACCCCGCCAACCTCCTGATGCGAGTCCGGGCGCGCGAGAACACCCCGGCGGCCTGACGCACCGCGCCCGGGCGGCCCGGATGCCACGGGCATCCGGGCCGGCCGCTCAGGTGGTGACGGAGACGGGCGGGTCCAGCGTGTCGGCCGGCGCGGTCTCGTCCTTGGCGACCAGCGCGTGGACCTCCTGGGTGGGAAGGGGAAGGGTGATCGCCCAGAAGTAGATGGCGAGGTTCACGGCAGCCACCACCAGGAGATCGACCAGGTTCGGCAGTACGGCCAACTCGCCACCCCCGGCGCGGAAGCCGCCACTGTCGTAGTTGCCGAGGTAGCCCAGGACCACGGCGGCCGCCAGCCACACCGGCACCCAGGCGAATCCCCTCCAGTCGCCCTTGCTGATCGGCAGCGACTCCTTGCGCAGCACCTGGGTCAGGGCGAAGAGCACCAAGCCGGCGCCGATCCCGACCTCGAGCTTCCAGGTGGTGTCGAAGCCGCCCCAGTAGATGACCAGATTGGCGGCGACGAAACCGATGGGCGCGACCAGGTGACCGTGCCGGACGCGGTAGGGGCGGGGGCGCTGCGGGTCCCGCCTGCGCAGTGCGGTCAGGGAGACCGGGGCGAAGGCGTACATGATGGCGGTCGCCGAGGTGATCAGACCGACCAGGCTCTGCCAACTCGGGAAGGGCAGGAAGGCGATCTCACCGACGACGAAGGCCAGGATCACCGCCCAGACCGGGATGCCGCGGCGGGTGAGCCGGCTGAGCCCCTTCGGCAGGTCCCCGGCATGACCCTGGGCGTAGCTGAGGCGCGAGGCGGTGCCCATGTAGACCAGGCCGGTCCCCGCGGGTGAGATGAGTGCGTCCGCGTACAGGATCGAGACCAGCCAACCGGCGCCCGCGGCGCCGGCCAGGGTCGCGTACGGACCGAAGGAGCCCTTGGCCATCGGCTTGTCCCAACCGTGCACCAGGTCGGCGGGGTTGAGCGACCCGATGAAGGCGACCTCCAGCAGGATGTAGACCACGGCGCTGATGGCCATCGCCGTCAGGATCGCGCGGGAGATGTCCTTCTGCGGGTTGCGGGCCTCGCCGCCGAACTGCATGCACTGCTCGAAGCCCTGGGCGGCGAAGACCACGCCGGCGGGCAGTGCGGCGAAGACTCCCTGCGGCCCCTTGGCGAAGAACCCGCCGCCGGCACCGAAGTTGCCCGGGTGGAAGGAGAGCGCGAGCAGCACCACGATCGTCAGCAGCGGTATCGCCACCTTCCACACCACGGCGACGGAGTTGCTCTCCGCCAGGAACTTCACGCCGACCAGGTTGATCACGGTGAACAGGGCCATGAGCGCGGTGCCCAGCAGGAGCCCGTGGGTGGTCAGTGTCGCGTCATGCTGGTTCAGCAGGTGCAGGTGGCGGTGGGCCCAGCCGATGTTGTCCAGGTAGGTCAGGCTCGCTTCGACCTCGATCGGCGCCAGCGTCACCGCCTGCAACCAGGCCGCCCATCCCGCGGTGAAGCCGGCCAGCCGGCCGAAGGCGAACGCGGGGAACCGCGCCGTCCCGCCGGCGACGGGGTAGGCGGCGCCGAGCTCGGCGTGGATGAGCGCGAGGACGCCGAGGATGACCGTGGCCAGGAGCCAGGAGAGCAACGAGGCGGGCCCGGCGTGGGTGGCGGCCTTGTAGGCGCCGAGCAGCCAGCCCGATCCGATGATCGAGCCGAGGGAGATCATCGTCAGTCCGAACACGCCGACGGACCGGCGCAGCTGGCCCTGCCCGACCACGGCCGCGCCGTGGTCCTTCACCGTATGTCTCATGAGCTTCCTCAGTGCTGGGGCCGCGTTCTGGGGCGATCGCGGCGATCAGGTGCGGTCCCCCCGGACGGCGGCTCGGGCGCGTAACCCGAACCGCGCTCGTGAAGGTGTACCATGTCATAGATCACATGGTCTAGGGATTGAGCGACCGCTTCAGCGACTGTTCTGTCGAATCAGGTTCGAGCTCCGGAGAGCCATGGCGAGCCGCTCCTCGCCGTTGTGCGGTCGGCTGGGGTGCTGGGCCGCGCGGTGCCGCGGCACCTGCGACTGTCTGGGCCCAGCGCGATGACCGGCTGGATCGCCGACAAGGAACGGCAGTTCACTGGCATTCGGGTAGCAGGGTCCCCGGCCGCTCGGTTTCCGAACTGACGATCCCTCCAGATGCTCACGCTCGGTGTTGACGAGACATCGAGCTGGGCCGACCGGAGGGATCGTCAAGTGGTGGAGGCGACCGGGCGGGGCCGGGTAACGAGTCGGTATGGCTGCGCTGCCGCGGAGCCGGCATCCAGCCGGTCCTGGAGGGCCCGCCGCCCGGCGATCACCGCTCAGCCGGTCGCGTGCTTGCCTCGGCGACGACGTGTATCTCGTGGACGGCGTTTCGGTCGCCGGTGAGCGGCTGGACGCGCCCGGCGGAGTCGGTGGCCCGGCAGCGGATGCGGTGCGGGCCCGGGGCCAGGTCGTACCGGAGACGGAAGCGCTGCCAGGCGGGATCCGGGCCACGCCGGTCCAGCACGGCTGGCTGCCAGTCGGCGTCGTCCACGGCGATCCCGACGGACGTCACCTCGGTGGAACTCCAGGCGTAGCCCGCCAGTTCGCAGCTTCCGGCCGGGACGGGGCGCCCGTCGTCCGGGGTGAGCAGCTTGCTGCTGACGTCCTTCTCGCGGACCGGCCGGGCCTCGCGCTCGCCGGGCAGGATGCGGGTGTAGAGACGGGTGGTGAAGAGGTGATCGGGACGGTCGGCGGCCAGCACGATCCGGCTCAGCCACTTGACGGAGTTGGTCCCGAACATCCGGGGCGCCACCGCGCGCAGCGGGTAGCCGTGGTCGGGGCGCAGCGGCTCGCCGTTCATGGTGTGCGCGAGAATGACCTCGGCGCTCGCCTGGTCGAGGGGCAGGTCCTTGAGGTAGTTCAAGCCGCTCTCTCCGGCGAAGTCGCCCAAGTCGGCTCCCTCCAGCCAGACGTGCCGGGCCTGCGGGCGCGGGCCGGCGAGCTCCAGTACCGCGGCGAGCGGGACACCGGCCCACTCGAGGTTGGTGACGGCGCGGGTTGGCACGTCGGGGCGCAGTGGGTTGCCGAAGCACTCGTGGACGGCGGTGAAGCGGATCTGCGGCAGGCCCTGGATGGTCGGGAAGTCCAGCCGCAGGGGCCGCTCCACCAGGCCCTCGACGGTGAGCGACCAGGTCTCGGGGTCCAGCCGCGGGTGCGGTCCAAGATGGTTACGGATGAAGACGTCGTCGGCCGGGGTGATGAAGAGGTCGGGCGTCTCCGGATCGGTCCTGATCATGTGTCATGTCCCCCGTGTCGTACTCGCCGTTACGTGCTGTCGACAGTACAAGGAGCAACTGACATCGCTCAGGGCAGGTTCCTGGGCTCCGCAGGAGTGGAACGCCCGCGCCGCTGCGTTGAGTTCGAGTTCTGGCTCAGCTTCTGGGCCAGTACGAAAATCCCCATTCGTATACCGCTTGGGCAGGTCAGGCCGCCTCCCCAGGCTGCAGCGTCACTTGGTAGCCGAGGTGGGTCAGCTGACCGACGAGTTCGTACTAGCCCGGAAAGTGATCCAGGAGCCTTCTTCGCCCTACCTGGCGTCAAGGCACCGAACGACACCTTCGGCTCGGCACGGCTCCCCTGACCCACCGTCCGCGCATCGGCTAGCGGGGCAGCTCCAGGATCGCCGCGGCGAACGCCGCCGGGGCCTCCTGCGGCACGTTGTGGCCCACCCCGGGCAGGGTGCGCACCTCGCACGAGCCGGTGAAGCGCTCGGTACCGGTCTGGTCGGCGGCCGGGATCACGCCGTTCTCCTCACCCGCCAGCACCACGGTGGGAACGGTCACCGGCGGCAGCCCGGCCAGCTGGTCCTCCAGGCTCTGGTAGCGCGGATCGCCCGCCGCCAGGCCGTAGCGGTGCCGGTAGGAGTGGATCGCCACGTCCACGAAGTCCGGGTTGTGCAGGCTGGGCGCGGAGGCGGCGAAGGCCTGCTCGGCCTCCGGCCAGGTCGGCGACCACAGCCGCCAGAGGAGCTTGCACAGCTCCTCGCGGTTCTGTTCCAGACCTCTGCGGCCGCGCTCCGAGTGGAAGTAGTACTGGTACCAATATCTGTGCTCCACCTCCGGTGCGGCGGGCTCCATCGCGCGGGCGATGTCCTGGACGGTGTAGCCGCCCGCCGTGACCAGGCCTTGGATCCGCTCCGGCCACAGCGCCGCCGCCGCGCAGGCCGCGCGCCCGCCCCAGTCGTAGCCGGCGACCACGGCCCGCCGGATCCCCAGCGCATCCATGAACTCGACCAGGTCCTGCGCGAGCGCGGCCTGCTGGCCGCTGCGCGGGGTGTCCTCGGCCAGGAACCCGGTCGGCCCGTAACCACGCAGGTAAGGCGTCAGCACCTGCCGACCGGCCTCAGCGAGCAGCCGCGCCACCTCGTCGTAGGCCCGGACGTCGTAGGGAAAGCCGTGCAGCAGGATCACCGGAGCGTCAGCCTTCCGGCGGCTCTCGCCGGTCCGGTGGTAGGCGATCTCCAGAACCGGTGTCGTCACCCGGTGCAGTTCGTGCAGCTCATGGGAACTTGCAGTCATCCGGTCATGCTCGCACGTCCGGTTCGGGCATGACTGACCCATGGTCAGCCGCGCCCCGCCCGGCGCCGACCGGGACACCGCCTCCAAGACCAAGACGCAATGCCCGCGCTTGCACATATACAGCGTCTGCAATTATTGTCGAAGCCTGTAATACGCACTAGTAATCGCATCGCATGGAGGACTGCCTCATGCCTCTCGCACTCCTCGCCCTGGCCATCGGGGCCTTCGGGATCGGCACCACCGAGTTCGTGATCATGGGCCTACTGCCCCAGATCGCCGGCGACTACGGCGTCTCCATCCCCAGCGCCGGCCTGCTCGTCACCGGCTACGCGCTCGGCGTCGTCGTCGGCGCGCCGTTGATGACCGCGCTCGGCACCAAGACCAGCCGCAGGACGATGCTGATGGTGCTGATGGGCCTGTTCACCGTCGGCAACCTGCTCTCCGCAGTCGCGCCGAGCTTCACCGTGATGCTCGCCGGCCGCATCGTGGCCTCCCTCGCCCACGGCGCGTTCTTCGGCATCGGCGCAGTCGTCGCCGCCGACCTGGTCGCCCCCGACAAGAAGGCCGGCGCCATCGCCACCATGTTCACCGGACTCACCGTCGCCAACATCGTCGGCGTACCACTGGGCACCTTCATCGGCCAGGCCGTCGGCTGGCGCGCCACCTTCGCCGCCGTCGCCGCACTCGGCATCGTCGGCCTGCTGGGCATCGTCAAGCTCGTGCCCGCCCTGCCTCGCCCCCAAGACGCCCACCTGCGGCGGGAACTGGCCGCCTTCCGCAACACCCAGGTCGTGCTCGCCATGGCGATGACCGTGCTCGGCTTCGGCGGCGTCTTCGCGGCGATCACCTACATCGCCCCGATGATGACCCACGTCGCCCACTACTCCGACGGCGCCGTCACCTGGCTCCTGGTGCTGTTCGGCATCGGCATGTTCCTCGGCAACCTCCTCGGCGGCAGGTTCGCCGACCGCAAGCTGATGCCCATGCTGTACGGCGCACTCGGCGGACTCGCCGTCGTACTGGCACTGTTCACCTTCACCGCCCACAGCAAGATCCTCGCCGCCGCGACCATCCTGCTCATCGGGGCGCTCGGCTTCGCCACCGTCCCCCCGTTGCAGAAGCGCGTCCTCGACCAGGCACACGGCGCCCCCACCCTGGCCTCCGCCGTCAACATCGGCGCGTTCAACCTCGGCAACGCACTCTCCGCCTGGCTCGGCGGCATGGTCATCTCCGCCGGGCTCGGGTACACCGCCCCCGATTGGGTCGGCGCCGCCCTCGCCACCGCCGCCCTCGCTCTCGCCCTCTGGTCGGCCGCCCTGGAGCGCCGCGCACGCCGCCCCGAGCCGGCCGGCGCCGAGGCCACCCGAGTCCCCGTCTGCCGCTGACCACTCGTCGGACCCGTTGCCCACGACTCGGTCGTCACGCAGGTCGGCAGAGTGGGCCAATCCGATCGACCTGAAGTGGGGCTCGGTTCAGGCCCACTGGGCCCCATACGGTCTATCTCGGAAGACGGAAGACCGATGATCAGGAGTACGGACGTGACAACTGTCGACATGTGGTTCGACCCGGTGTGTCCGTGGGCGTGGATCGCCTCGCGCTGGCTGCTGGAGGTGGAGCAGGTTCGTCAAGTCCGCACCCGGTTCCAGGTGTTCAGCCTCGCCGTGCACAACGAGGGCCGAGAGGTGGACGCTTGGTACCGCGAGTGGCTCGACGAGCGGTGGGGGCCGGCCAGGGTGATGCTCGCCGCCGAACGCGCCCACGGCAACGAGGTGCTGCGCGACCTCTACACGGCGTTCGGCAACCGCATCCACCTGGACAAGGCCCCGATCGACCGCGCGTTGAGCCTGGCGGCGCTCGCCGAGTGCGGTCTGCCCGCCGAGCTGGCCGACGCCGCCGAGAGCACCGACCTCGACCAGGCCCTGCTGGCCGGCAACCGCGCGGCCCTCGACCCGATCGGTGAGGACCTGGGTGTGCCCGCCATCCACATCCCGCGCCCGGACGGAGGCGTCAACGCGTTCTTCGGCCCGGTGGTCAGCCCTGTCCCCCGGGGTGAGGCGGCCGGCAAGCTGTGGGACGGTGTCCTCCTCCTCGCCGGGACCGACGGGTTCTTCGAGATCAAGCGCGGCCGCAGCCGCCCGATCGTCGACTGAGCCGGGCACGGACCGGGTGATGCGGCGCCGTGGGCCGGGCCGTCGAGGGTCGGGCACCGGCCGGGCGCCGAGCCAGAACCCACGGCTTGGCGCTCGGTCAAGCGCCCGATCGAGTGAGACTCGTCCGGCTCCAACCCGGGTAGAGGCTGGGGAGAGCACTGCCCAGGCGGACGAGGGTCATCGATCCGAAGGAGCCGAGATGGCCGAACGCAGGAACGCACAGGTCATCGTGGTCGGCGCCGGCCCCGCCGGCTCGGCCGCCGCCGCACATCTCGCACGGGCCGGCATCGACGTCCTCCTGCTGGAGAAGAGCACCTTCCCCCGGGACAAGGTCTGCGGCGACGGCCTGACGCCGCGCGGCGTGCACCAGCTGTTACGGCTGGGCATCGACCTGAACGACCCCGGCTGGCGGCGCAGCCGCGGCGTGCGGGTGCACTGCGCGGGCCGGCAAGCCGACGTCGACTGGCCCGCGCACGGCGGCTTCCCCGACTTCGGCCTCACCCGCACCCGCCACGACTTCGACCACCTGCTCGCCCGACACGCCCAGACCGCCGGCGCCCGGCTGCACACCGGCACCAAAGTCACCGCCCCACTCACCGATGCCGCCGGCCGACTCACCGGCGTCACCGCGGTCACCGCCGACGGCGCCCCCACCGAGTTCCGGGCGCCGCTGGTCATCGCCGCCGACGGCGCCAGCGCCCGGACCGCCCTGGCCACCGGCTGGCAGCGCGCCCCGGGCCGCCCGCTCGGGACCGCGATCCGCCGCTACTACCGCACCGACGCCTTCACCGACGACTACCTGCACTTCTGGGCCGACGTGCGCTGCGCCGGGAGCGGAGCCGACCTACCCGGCTACGGCTGGATCTTCCCGCTCGCCGACAACCGGGTGAACGTCGGCCTCGGCGGCCTGCCGCACCGCCGCCACGGCGCCACCGACCTGCGGGGCACCCTGCGCCAGTGGGTCGATCGGCTGCCGGCCGGCTGGGACCTCGACGAGCAGCACGCCGACGGTCCATCACGCAGTGCCGCGCTGCCGATGGGCCTCACCCGCCGCCCCGAATACCGCGCCGGCCTGCTCGTGATCGGTGACAGCGCCGGCATGATCAGCCCGTGGAACGGCGAGGGCATCGCCCAGGCCCTGGAAGCCGCCGAGATCGCGGCCGACACCATCGCGCTCGCCCTCACCCGGCCGCCCGGACCACGCCGTGAGCAGGCGCTCCACCGGTACTCGGCCGAGCTCGACCACCGTTGGGGCCGCTACTACCGGCTGGGCAACACCGTTGCCGCGCAGCTCTTCAGCCGGGTCGGCTACCGGCCGCTGGTCAGTCGGCGCATCATGACCAGCCCGACCGCGATCAGCGTGGTCCTGCGGCTGCTCAGCCAGGCCACCGCCGATCCCGCGCAGGACGGCATCGACTCGGTCCTCAACACCGTGCTGCGCCTGGTCCCACCGCTGCGCCGCTGACCGCCGCCGGCGCGCGCGGTACTGACGGCACGCCAGTGCCCGGCGGCACCCGGCCGCGCCGGAACCCCTGCCCACCCCGTGTCGGCGGAGCCAACTCCGACAAACCCACCCGCAACGGAACTTGAACACACCCTCAACCGGCGCCAAATCCTTCGATCAGCAGGCAATTCCCCGGGATGGGGCGAAAAATGCAAGGAGCTCAGCCCAGTTGGGTGTAGAATCTTTAGTGACAGGGCGACCTGCAGAAGAGGCACCACGACGATGCCGACGGGCCGCCCATACCCAAGAGGGGGAGACTGCCATGACCTACCAACTCGACGCAGCACGGGCCACGATCGACGAGCGCCTGCGCGAGGCAGCCGAATACCGCGTCATCCGCGCCCTGCGACTCAAGAGCCGCGCCGAGCGCACCACCCAGCGTGCGCGCCGCGCCCTGACCAACCTGAGCGCATGACCACCCCAAGCACAGCGGGCCGCCACCGAAGCCACCGGTGACGGCCCGTTCCGTTTTTCCGGCAGGCCGCAGCACACGCACACGTGCCGCCCGCAGCCACCTGACGCTCCGACGGGCGCCCGGCTGATCTCCGGCAGGTGGCGGCAGTCGTCAACTGCCCGACGGCCGCACCGCATTGCCAGTCCGGTAGCTCTGCTCGGCAGGCAGACCGGCACAGCAGCACCACCGGGGTCTCCCAGCCCGCCCCGCGCCCATCGCCTAAGATCATCGCCAGTGACCGCAACACCCGTTGGCAGGCGAAGCGACCCGAGAGGTGGGAGAGTATGGCCGACGAGCGTGCCTACCTGCTGGACAACCGGCAGCCCGAAGCAGGCCGGCGATTCGACGCCATCGCCGAGTTGTTCGACGCATGGACCCTGCAGCACGTGGACCGCTTGGGGGTGACCGCCGGGTACCACTGCTGGGAGGTCGGCGCGGGCGGACCGGGTATCGCGCGGGCGCTGGCGCAGCGGGTCGGCCCGACCGGTCGGGTGCTGGCCAGCGATCTCGACATCAACTGGCTGACCACTCTGCTCACCGACACGGTCGAGGTCCGCCGGCACGACATCACCCAGGACCCGCTGCCCGACGAGCAGTTCGACCTCGTCCACGCCCGTCTTGTGCTGGTCCACCTGCCGGACCGGGCCGAGGTCCTGCGCAAGCTGGTGTCGAGCGTGCGGCCCGGCGGCTGGCTCGTCATCGAAGACGCCGACCCCGCCCTGCAGCCCCTGGCCTGCCCCGACGAATTCGGGCCGAACGAGGAGTTGGCCAACCGGGTCCGTCGGTCGTTCCGCGCCCGCCTCGCCGAACGCGGCGTGGACCTCGCGTTCGGCCGCACCCTGCCGCGGCTGCTCCGCGCCGCCGGCCTCACCGACGTTGCCGCCGAGGCCTACTCCCCCATCACCTCACGCGCCTGCCGCGAGCTCGAAGCCGCGACGGTCCGCCAACTGCGCGGCCAACTGGTCGGCCCCGACCTCTCGGACGCCGATCTGGACCAGCACCTGGCGAACCTCCGCGACACCGAACTCGACGTCACCACCGCCCCGTTGATCAGCTGCTGGGGCCAACGACCCGCGCAATCCCGGTAGTCGGGCCGACGGCCTGACCGGTCCGGGCCGGTCAGGGCCGCAGCCGCACCCGCACCAACAGATGCGGGTGCGGGCTTCCGGTGGAAGATTTCCTGAATTTCCTGAGGAAGCCCGGCGCAAGGGCCGGACCCGCACTCCCGTCCGGCTGCATCAGGTGCACGGTGGCGCCCACGGTGGCCTGCGAGGCCGAGCGGTCGTTCATGGCGGGGTTCCCAACTGGTGAGCGCGACCGCGGCGAGCAGCGACCGGATTGCCGGGCTCCCAGTCGTAGCGCGCCCGTTCGCCGGTCGCCTTTGGGGGCGACCGTGCGAGTGAGCGGCCGGAACCCGGACCGGAAGCGTGCCGTTCGTATACGTGGCACTCCTTCACGATGACCCGCCCGAGGTCCCGGGCGCATGGGCCACCGGCCCAGGGACCGAAGTGCGACGCAGGTGTGCGTGAAGCTGCGTCAGGCGCGCAGGCCTCCCCCGCCCGCAGGCCTGGGCCGGCCCACCGGGACGCCGCGCGGTTCCTTGATCCGCTTCATGATGATCTGCGAGTTGACCTCGGTCACCCCGGCGAGCGAGGTGAGCCGTTCGATCCAGAGCCGCTCATAGGCCTGCAGGTCGGCCACCGCGATCCGGAGCAGGCAGCCCGGGCTGCCGAACAGGCGGTAGGCCTCGATCACGTCCGGGATCTCCTCGAGCGCGGCCTCGAACGCCTCCACGGCGGCACGCTCGCGGCGGACCTCGACCGAGACCAGCACCTCGAAGCCCCGGCCCACCGCGTCCGGGTCGACCACGGCACGGTAGCCCTGGATCACCCCGTCGCGTTCCAGCTGCCGCACCCGCCGCATGCAGGGCGACGCGGTCAGGCCCACCCGGTCGGCGAGCTCCTGGTTGCTCAGTCGCCCGTCGGCCTGCAATTCGCGCAAGATCTGCAGATCGATGTCGTCCACGGCGCAAGAATCCGCCACCGCTGCTCAGAGGTCAAACAGCGGATTGCGTGGCGGCCCGCCGGAGCGGCCGTTCTGCGTTATGCCTCGCCCGCATGCCAGCTGGGCCACTCCCACGGGTGGTCCTGCCAGGCGACTCGGCCGGGCTCGGTCGGATCGGTCGCGGGGAACAGGCGGGCGGCTTCGGCGCGGAACTCCTGCTCGTCCACGGGTTCCCAGTTGTGACCGCGGAAGCGCACCAGGCGGTAGCGGGCGTCGGCGTCGATGCCGGCCACCTCGGCGATCGCATCCTTGCGCATGTCGGTGTCCATGTCTCAAGGCTGCTCCTTCCGGACGGCAGCCGCATGCACGCACCCGCCGGCGGTGGGAATACCCCGCGAGGAGTATTGTTGAACTGTCAACAACACCGAGGGAGGACTACCGATGGCATCCGTACTCGACGTCCGCCGCGCCGAAGAGCGCTTCCACACCCGCACCGACTGGCTCGACTCCCGGCACTCCTTCTCGTTCTCCCGGCACTGGGACCCGGCCAACACCCACTTCGGGCTGCTGCTGGTCTCCAACGACGACGTGGTGGCGCCCGGGACCGGCTTCGACACCCACCCGCACCGCGACATGGAGATCGTCACCTGGGTGCTGGAAGGCTCCCTGGTCCACCAGGACTCCGAGGGGCACAACGGCGTGATCTACCCGGGCCTGGCCCAGCGGATGAGCGCCGGCACCGGGATCCTGCACAGCGAGAAGAACGACTCCTGGACGCTCACCGGCCGGCCCGAGCACCAGACACCCGTCCGCTTCCTGCAGATGTGGACCATCCCCGACGCCGCCGGCATCCAGCCCGGCTACGAGCAGCTCGACATCAACGACGAGCTCGCCCGCGGCGGTTGGGTCACCCTGGCCTCCGGCATGCCCGAGCACACCAACCAGCGCGCCATCGCCATCCGGCAGCAGCACGCCGCGCTGCACGTCGCCCGGATCCGGCCCGGGGAGACCCTGGAGCTGCCCACCTCGCCGTTCGCCCACCTGTTCATCGCGCGGGGCAGCGCCGAGCTCGAAGGAGCCGGCCCACTGGGCACCGGCGACGCCGCCCGGATCACCGGTTCCGACGGCCGGCGGATCACCGGCGGCCCCGACGGCGCCGAGGCCCTGGTCTGGGAGATGACGGCGGCCGTGACGGTCGGCTGACCCCCGGCCCACGCCGCGTTCGACACACCGATGGCGCCGCCCTGATCCGGGCGGCGCCGACGGGACCGGGAAAGGACCGGAGACGACTCAGCGCTTGGCGAACGAGGAGACGAAGGCGGCGGTGACCCCGCCCAGACCGGTCACGTCGTCATAACCGGGAGCCGTGTGCAGCGTGCTGTCCTGGTCCAAGGTGTCCAGGTAGGTGTTGTACGCCCCCGGTGTGCTCCAGGACGGCCTGTAGGTCAGCGCCAGCGGTGCCTGACCGGCCGGGGCTGGCACCACGTCGTGGATGGCCGGGGTGCCGCGCAGCGAGTAGAACAGCGGGTTGGCGAAGCCGAGCGCATGCCCGGCGGCCTGCGCGGCGTCGGCTTCCAGGCCCGCGACCAGCGGGGCGGAACCACTGGTGCCGGCCTCCGTGACCTCCTGGTCTGACGACTCGTCAGGTCACTGGTCTAGTCCTCCATGCCGGCCGCAAGTGCCGACCCGAGTGATCGGAGCAGAGCGCCAGCCGGGATTCGGGCGGCTCATGGTGTCGGCTCGACGGGCACGGCCGCCAACAGTGCTCCGCTTTGCCGGAGCCGCAGCGAACCCGGCGCAGTGGTGCGACCGCACCGCGGCTGGCTCAGCCGGGGCCGACGCGGCGGCCGGTGATCTGGTCTGGCGCGACACTCACCCAGAGCGGACGATCGCCGCCGGCCCATGGCTCGGTGCCGGGCAGTTGGTCCAGCTGGCGCACGGTGTCGGGATCGTTGACGTGATGGGCGGTGCCGGTGATCAGGACACTCCAACCGCGTCTGAGGTGGTCGTCGATGTGGTCGACTTGGAAGGACACGGCCGCACCTGACTCGGCGGCAGCGGCGCCGTGTGGGGTGGTGCGGTAGACCACCGTCTCGGCGTCCACCGTGTAGTTGACGGGGAAGGCCAGCGGAGCAGGCAGGGCGAGCAGCACGACGCGGCCCACTCCGTGGGTACCGAGCTTGTCCCAGCACTCCGACGTGGTGAGGCGGACCAGGACCGGGCGGGAGGGCGCTCCGCCCTGGCCGGAGGGCGGGTCGCGCCGTCCTTCGAGCAGCTCCTGGTAGGTGAGGTGCAGTGCGGCCGCGACCCGCAGAAGGCCACTGGGGTCGAAACCAGTATCGGCTTCGACCAGCTGCCTCAGGTAGCGCGGAGCCATTCCCGCCTGATTGGCGAGCTGCCCCTCGGTCAGACCGAGTTGGGCGGACCGCTCCGCGATCCGGCGCGCCACGTCGGCTGGGGCTGGACGCGGGTTCACAGTGACTCCTCGGCAGAGGTGCGTGCCATCAGGTGCGGAAGAGGGTGACGGTCTAACGGCGCCTGCCTGGCCCGCACTCCTCTGGCTGTCCCCTCCAGCGTCCGCCGAGATGGCCGCCTCCTCCATGGGCCGAACGGTCCTGGCACATGGCCGAAGGGGCCTCGGCACGCCACTTCGGAAGCCGATGTCTAGGCTGGACGAAGGGCAGTAGGCAAGCCGTGGAGGAAGCCGGTGAACGGCGCGTCGGAAGATGGTTCGACACCACTGCCCCAGCTTCGCCTGGACGAGCTGCTGGACGAGCTGCAGACGCGGCTGGACGCCGCCCGGGGCACCCGGGACCGCGTGCACAGCTTGCTGGAGGCGGTACTGGCCGTTGGCCGGGACCTGGAGCTGTCCCAGGCTCTGCGGCACATCGTCGAAGCCGCAGTGACCCTGGTGGACGCCGGGTACGGCGCGCTCGGCGTGATCGGTGAGGACCAGCGACTCTCGCAGTTCATCCCCGTCGGCGTGACCCACGAGCAGGTTGAGAAGATCGGCCACCTGCCGACCGGCTACGGTCTGCTGGGCGAGCTGATCCGCCACCCGCGGCCGCTGCGGTTGCCGGAGATCTCCGACCACCCGTCGTCATACGGCTTTCCCGCCGCCCACCCGACGATGCACAGTTTCCTGGGTGTACCGATCCGGGTTCGGGAAAGGGTCTTCGGCAACCTCTACCTGACCGAGAAGCGTGGTGGGCGCGAGTTCGATGCCGAGGACGAGGCCGTGCTCACCACCCTCGCCGTGGCGGCGGGCGTGGCGATCGACAACGCGCGGCTCTACGCGCAGGCGCGGCTGCGGGAACGTTGGCTGGCGGCCAACGCGGAGGTGACCAACAGCCTGCTGCTGGGACGCAGCGAGTCCGAGGTGCTGGACACGCTGGTGGCCAGGGCCGACGAGATCGCCGGAGCGGATCTCACTGTCGTCGCCATGCCGGTGGCTGAGGCCGAAGATCTGGAGGTGCGGATCGCAGTCGGGCTGGATGCCGAGGAGCACGCCGGGCTGGTACTGCCGTTGTCCGGATCGTTGATGGGCGCTGCGGCCCTGACCGGCGGCCTGGTGGTCAGCGGCGACGTGCAGCGGGACCCGCGGATCACCGCAGGGCCGCCACGCTGGGCAGGCCTTGGCCCGGCCGTCGCGGTGCCGATCGGCACGCCGGAGGGTGGCGTGCGCGGGGTGCTGATGCTGGCCCGGGCGGCCGGCAAACCGCTCTTCGACGAGGACGAGTCGGCGCCGCTGGCGGGCTTCGCCGGACAGGCGGCGGTCGCGATGGAGCTGGCCGAGCGACGCCGCGACGCCGAACAGATCACGCTGCTCCAGGAGCGCGACCGCATCGCCCGGGACTTGCACGACCTGGCCATCCAGCGCCTCTTCGCCACTGGGATGACGTTGCAGAGCGCGATCCGGTTCATCGACCACCCCGAGGCGCGGGACCGGGTGCTGCGCGCCATCGACGACCTTGACGAGACCGCCAAGACCATCCGCGCCACCATCTTCGGCCTGCGAGCCCGCGAGACCGGCCCTCAGACCACCGGTCTGCGGGCCCGCGCGGCTGAAGCTGTCGAGCGTGCGGCGGCCTCGCTGGGCTTCGCCCCGGCGTTGCGGATGACCGGCCTGCTGGACGTAGCGGTGCCGAGGGCGGTGGCCGAGGACGCCGTCGCGGTGCTCCAAGAAGCACTGTCCAACGCCGCGCGGCACGCACGGGCCACCGCCGTGGAGGTCACTCTGGCTGCCGGGGCGGAACTCGTGCTGACCATCACGGACAACGGCGTCGGGCTGCCTGAGGGCGGCCGCCGCAGCGGCCTGGCCAACCTCGCCGAGCGGGCCGCCTCCCACGGCGGCACCTTCGAAGCGGCAGCGCTGCCGCAGGGCGGCACGAAGCTGTGCTGGCGCGCTCCCGTATCAACCGGATGACGGCTCAGCGTCAAGTACGTCCGCGACCGCCAGGCGCGGGGTTGGCGCACCCTCGCCACCGTATCCGAGTCGCAGCACCATCTGCACGAAGCCCGGCCGGAGCTCGGGGTCACGCACCTCCCAGCGCAGGCCCGGCCACTCCAGGGCCTGGTGCAGTAGCGAGGCCCGCACCTCGTGGACGGTCGCCAGCAGCAGCACGTGCTCCAGCGCCATCCCGGCGCGCAGCCAGTCCGCCGGCTGGTCGTGCTCGGTGGCAAGGACGGCAAGGCACGGCTCGGCCTCGAATTCGGCCGGTGGTAGGTGCTCGGCGGGGCGGATGGCCGAGAAGTCCCGCATCGGCACGTGTCCAGCGGCGTCCTGCGGGCCGAGAGCGCCGGCCGGGATGCCGTAGGGCGGGCCGCCCGGACTCTGGATCCAGGCGCGGCTCTCGGCACTCCGCTCGGAGTCGGTGGTGCTGCGGCGTTCGGCCTCGGCGGTCAGCCGCAGCAGCCGCTCGCGTTCCGCGTGGTCGGGGAAGGCCAGGAGGGCCTCCTCGATCCGGGCGGCCTCGGCCAGCTGATCGAGGACGGTGGCTGATATCGGGTCCCCGCTGAACGGGGTGCGGATCGTGTGCCGGTGCCAGATCGCCTCGTAGAGCGCACTGGTGGGAGCGAGCCGCGCTGACGAGGGCTGGTCGAGTTCGACGGTTGCCATCAGATCCGGTTCACCGGGGTCGGGCAGCAGCCGCACCTCGGGCGCCCAGCCCAGGTGCCGGGCGGCGGTCCGCAGGTTGAGGACGGCGGCGCCCACCGAGATGTGCAGGGCCCGGCCCTGCGGATCGGTGGCGGGCACCGCGCGCTCGCGAGCCGCGCGGACCTCCAGGGTGGAGGTCTCGGGCCGCAACCGGAAGTGCCAAGGCTGGCTGTTGTGCAGCGACGGCGCCGCGACCGCGGCCGAGACCAGCTTCTCCAGTGCGGCGGCGTCGAGAGTGATGGTGGGCATGATGGACTCCCTGCCTGACGTGGCGTCATCCGTCACCCGGCCCAGGGCCGGAACGCAAGGTCTCCGGCCGGCGCCGGTACTCGTCGGTGTCAATCTCGCCACGAGCGAAGCGCTCCGCGAGCAGCCGCTCTGGTGGGCGGTGCTCGGCTCCGGCGCCGCCGTGGTGCGGTGCACGGCCCAGCTGCCGGAACAGCATGACGGCACCGAGAATGATCAGCACCCAGAAGATCAGCATGGCGGTGGTCATCAGGCCGAAGCCCCAGCCGGACATGCCGTGGTCGTCCCAGAACATCATCGTGGTGCTCCCTACCGATGTGCCGAGGGCAGCGGGTCTGATCCCTCACTGCCCACAGTGCGCCGCCGGTGACTGCCCCCGCTTGGGCCGATCGGGCCACGGTGTGGGCCGGACGGTCAGTTGGAGCGGGCGGAGCGCCGCTGCTCGGTCTCGGCGTGCGCGGCGAGCACGGCTGCCTGGAGCCGGCGCTCCACGCCCAGCTTGGCGAGCAGGCGCGAGACGTGGTTCTTGACCGTCTTCTCCGCCAGGTACAGCTCCTGACCGATCTGCCGGTTGGTCTTGCCCTCACCAACCAGGACGAGGATCTCCCGCTCGCGCGGGGTCAGTTGCCCCAGGGCCACCTCGGTGTCGCTCTCCTCGTGGTGGCGCAGGCTCTCCAGCAACTTCCGGGTGGTTGCGGGATCCAGCATCGACTGCCCCGAGGCGACCGTACGCACCGCGGCGACCAAGTCCTCGCCCTTGACCTGCTTCAGCACGTACCCGGCCGCTCCGGCCATGATCGCGTCCAACAGGGCGTCGTCGTCATCGAACGAGGTGAGCATCAGGCAGGCCAGCTCGGGCATCCGGTCCCGCAGCTCGCGGCAGACGGTGACCCCGTCACCGTCTGGCAGCCGCATATCGAGGACCGCCACCCGCGGCCGCAGCGCGGGAACCCGGGCCAGCGCCTGGGCACAGGTGCCGGCCTCGCCGACCACCTCGATGTCCGACTCGGCCGATAGCAGGTCGCGCACCCCGCGCCGGACCACCTCGTGGTCGTCGAGGAGGAAGACGCGCACAGGCTGCTGCTCGAACTCAAGCGATTCGGTGTCCATCGCTACTCTCCCGGACCGGACGGCTGATCTCTGCCTCGATTCTGCGCGCCTTCGGGCGGCGGTGCGCGCATGGTTGAGGGCGGAGGTGGACGAGATGGCCGTGGACCGGCAGGTCCGCTGGCGGCGGCTGGTCACCGAGGGAGTGGGCACGTTCTTCCTGGTCCTGGTCGCCGCCGGCGCAGGTGTCGTCAGTGCCGTCACCGGCGGCATGGTCACACCAGCGGCCCAGGCCATCGCGCCCGGCGTGATGGTCCTCGCCCTGATCTACACCCTCGGCGTGACTTCGGGGGCTCACCTCAACCCGGCGGTGACCCTGGCCTTCGCGGCGCGCGGACACTTCCCGTGGCGGCGTGTGCCGCCCTATCTCGGTGCGCAGGTGACAGGAGCCGTAGCGGCCGCCGGTGTACTGCGGGCCCTGTTCGGAACCGTCGGCGGTCTGGGGGCCAGCCGGCCGGGGCCCGGTGTCGGTGCGGGCGCGGCGTTCGCCCTGGAGGTGCTGCTGTCGCTCGGATTGATGACCGTCATCTTCGGCACCTCCACCGGGGCGCGGAACATCGGCCACAACTCGGCCATCGCCATCGGCGGCTACATCGCACTGGCGGGGCTGTGGGCCGGACCCGCCTGCGGTGCGTCGATGAACCCGGCGCGGAGCGTGGCACCGGTGCTGCTCGGTGGACACGGCGGCCCGCTGTGGATCTACCTGCTCGGGCCGCTGGTCGGCGCCGGCCTCGCGGTACCGCTGGCGTGGCTGCTGCGCGGCCCACCCAGCCCGGCGGCCACCCAGGCCGCGCAGGGCGCGGACCAGAACGGCGGCCAGGGCACGGGCAGCCCGCAGACCCCTGGCGGCGAGAGCCCATGACCGTCACACCGTGGTGACCGGCCTGACGCCGACGTAACCACTTCCGGGACGGCCCACGAGCCGCTCCAGCACTGGCCCGAGCGACGGGTCCGGCAGGGTGCCGGTCAGGCTGATCCGGCGCTCCTCTCCCGCACATCGACCTGCGGGCTCTGCCGGGAGCGGAGGGCAGCGAGCGGTGCGAACCTGACCTGGTTGGCGATCTCCTCATCGGCCCGCAGGTTGGATCTTGAGCAGGTCCCTGCGGCTGACGATCCCGAGCGGCATGCCCTCGGCGTCCACAACGGGCAGGCGTTTGAGGTGCTCGCAGGCCAACGCTCGGGCGGCCCCGGCAGTCGGGCTCTCGGGGTGCACGCAGACAGCGTGAGGGCGCTCAGGTCCGGTAGCAAGCCGGACGTGCCCGGCGGGCCTCGGCCAGGGTCAGCGAGGCCCAGCCGTCCCCGGGGTGGCGGACTCGGTCTCCAGAAGGATCCCGGAACGGTCCCGTGCCACGGCGATGGCCCGCCCGGCGGCAGTGTGCAGCAGGCTCTGCTGACGGGGAATCGTGTCGGTCGGCATGGTGTCCTCCAATCCCGTGTGCCTGTCACATCCAGCAGACCGCGCCGCCCGGTGTGCCCGACAGGCCCTGCCGGCTCCGACCCGGGAGCCGCTCGGCCCTCTGGGGCGGGTAAGTCGCGGCGAGTTGGTCGCCCGGCCGGTGCGGTCGGGCACGCCGCGCAGTCGCCCTACGGCTCCACCGTGCCCCGCCGGGGCCCGGTCGGCGAACCGGGCCGGGCTGCCTGGCGGTGCGTCAGACCAGCGCCGCTCCCCAGCTCCGCGCACGTCGGCGCTCGCCGGGGTGCAGCGGACCATCGATGCCGTCCACCACGAAGCCCTCGGGCTCGGCCATCACGTCGTAGTGGTGGTGCGACAGGCGGCGGGCGATGCCGCCGGCCGCGCCCTTGCCGTGCTCAGTCGGCCCCCGGGTGTCGAAGGCCGCCGCGTGGGTGCCGTTCTCGGCGTCCGGCAGGGAGTGGAACCAGGCCCGCAGGCCCGGGCCCTCGGTGTCGGCGTGGTGGGCCTCCAGGGTGCCCTCGTCCTTCGCGCCCACCGCCATCCCGGGCATCCCAGCCAGCTTCCGGCTCAGCCCGCTGGACATCCCGCGCATGTGGGTCGGACCGCCCACCACCAGCAGATCGGCAGGGCGGGTCACCTCGGTGTCGGCGTCGGCCACCGGGACGCAGCGCACCACGGCGTCCGACCGGACGTCGTGGATTCCGGCGGCAATCTCCTCGGCCACCTCCCTGGTATTACCGAAGACGCTCTCGTAGACGATCACTGCGCGCATGGCCGGTCACTTCATCTCTACCGCTCGGGAACGCGGGACCTCGGCCCCATACCCCCACGCTAGGCCGGGCGGGCGCGCCCGCAGGAGGGCCGTTCGACCTAGCGCGCCGGGGCCCCGGGACCGTGCCGACCAGGGCCGGCCGACGGCGCCGCGGGGCCCTGCTGCCCTCGCGCCGGGGCGGTCGCCGACGGAGGGTGGAGGTGTTCGCGGGTGCGGTGGGCGCGGTGTTCACATCGAGTCCACCGCTCCGTCCGAGCAGGTAGACCCGGGAGGGTGAGGACCGCATGGACACGGAGTTCGGGAGCGGCCACGACCCGGCGGTGATCGCCGAGCGGGTCGCCGACCGCCGAAAGCAGCTCGGCGTCAGCCGGGCGGATCTGGCCCGCGACGCGGGCATGTCGGAGCATTACTTGGAGATCCTGCTGCACCTCGGCCCGGGTTTCGATCCGGCCGGTTTCCTGCACATCGCGGCGGCGCTGGGGCTGTCGTACGGCGAGCTACTCGAAGGGCGGGCCGGGGTGCCGCCCGGGCAGAACCCGCCAGCCCCGCGTCCGGCCCTGCTGCGGCTCACCGAGGAGGAGTGCTGGGACCGGCTGGGCACGCACGGCGTCGGCCGGATCGCGCTGCCCACCCGGCCGGCCCCGGGAGTCTTCCCGGTCAACTACGCGGTCGATGCGAGGACGGTCGTCTACCGCACTGCTCCCGACGGCGCCGCCGCGCCGCACGACGGCGCGCCGGTCGCCTTCCAGGCTGACCACATCGACGAGCGGCACAGCCGCGGCTGGAGCGTGCTGATCACCGGCACCGCCGATCGGGTCATCCTGCCGGAGACGGTGCACCGCCTGCTGGAGGAGACGGCCGCGCGACCGTGGGCAGGCGGGCACCGGCCGCTCTGGATCAGGGTGCGGCCCGAAACGGTCACCGGGCGGCGGATCACCGGCTTGCCGGAGGCGGCCTGACCACCGCCGCGCACCTACTGGAGCCCCCGTCCGCGGGGGCTCAGTCCATGCGCGGTGGCGCTCGTGTACATCGGGCCGGGATGCCCCGGTCACCGGTGGGTTCGAGGGCGGGGCGTGACCACGGCCACCGGGCAGAAACGACCGGCACAGCCCCTCCAGCACCGGGATCAGGCTCCGGTACTGGAGGGTGCCGGGCAGGGTGACCACGCCGTCCTCGACCGCTACATCGACATCGTGCGGCGGAACGCCCATGGCCCGGCCGAGGACCTCCTCGGAGATCTCCCGCCGGCTCTCGGCATCCGCCCGCAGAAACGGCTCCAGCAGGTCGCACCGGCTGACGATGCCCACCAGGCCGCCCTCCACATCGACCACGGGCAGCCGCTTGAGCCCTTGTGGTGCATCACCCGGGCCGCCTCGACGCCTGAGTTCCTCCTGGCCCCTCCGCTCGGCAGCGATCCAATCCAGCTCGACCCGCATGTGGTCGGACTCGGGGACGGCGCCCGCCGGTGTGCTCGACCAAGAGCCGGCTGCTGGAGCCGCACCGGAGGCCATCGGCTCGGGGCATGCTCAGGTGCCGGTGCTGATCTCCACCTTGCGCGGCTGCTTCGCGACCTCGCCGAGCGGTGCC
Source organism: Kitasatospora sp. GP30 (assembly GCF_029892145.1). NCBI lineage: Bacteria > Bacillati > Actinomycetota > Actinomycetes > Kitasatosporales > Streptomycetaceae > Kitasatospora > Kitasatospora sp. GP30. Next base: position 33,044 of record NZ_JARZAH010000034.1, on the reverse strand, counting down.
TTCACCGTCAGAACGCCGTTCTCGTAACTGGCGGTGACGTCCTCCTCCTTGGCCCCGGCGGGCAGCCGGACGCTGCGCTGGAACGAGCCGTAGCGGAACTCGGACCGGTGCTTGTCCTTCTTCTCCTCGGTGCGCTCGGCCTTGACGGTCAGCGTGCCGTCCTCGACGGTGATCTCCACGTCCTTGGCGGGGTCGATGCCGGGTAGTTCGGCCCGGACCACGTACGCCCCCTCTTCCGTGCTCTCCTCCACCCGGATCATGTGCCCGCTGGACGACCTCAGGTCGAACGGGAAGTCCTCGAAGAACTCGGGGAGCGAAGGCCACCAGTGCGGACGCCGCGGCGTGCTCTCGCCGGCCATCACGGTCCTCCTCTCGTGTGCCGTGTACCTCCTTCCAGCCTGCACCGGACTCCGGCGGGTGAGATGGGGCGAACAGCCCGGTCCGGCGCGCGGATCGGCCCGGGCGGATGATGGGTGGCGGGGCAGGTGAGTCCATGTGGCCGAGTCCGCGATCAGTGTCCGGGACCTGAGCAAGCGCTTCGGGTCGGTGACCGCGCTGGCCGGGGTCGACCTGGAGGTGCCGACCGGCACGGTCTTCGGCCTGCTCGGCCCGAACGGCGCAGGAAAGACCACCGCGATCCGGATCCTCACCACGATCCTGCGGCCCACCGGTGGCCGTGCCGAGGTGCTCGGGCACGACGTCGCGCGCGAGCCCGCCGTGGTGCGCGGGCTGATCGGACTGGCCGGGCAGTACGCTGCGGTCGACCCCAACCTGACCGGGCGGGAGAACCTGCGGCTGATCGGCCGGCTCACCCGGGTGCCCCGGGCCGCCCGGCGTACCCGCGCCGACGAGCTGTTGGAGCGCTTCGGCCTCACCGGTGCCGGCGACCGCACGGTCCGCACCTACTCCGGTGGCATGCGCCGTCGCCTGGACGTGGCCGCCTCGCTGGTGCCGCAGCCGCCGGTGCTCTTCCTGGACGAGCCGACCAGCGGTCTCGACCCGGCCAGCCGGCTCGGTCTGTGGGAGCTGATCCGCGAACTGGTGGGCGCCGGCACCACGGTGCTGCTGACCACCCAGTACCTGGAGGAGGCGGACCGTCTGGCGAGCCGGGTCGCGGTGCTCAGTGCGGGCCGGGTGATCGCGGACGACGAACCGGCGGCGCTCAAGGAGCGACTCGGGACCACCGTGATCGAGCTGCGGATGGCGGACGGCGAGCAGGCGATGCGGGCCATCGGGTTGCTCGCCGACCGGCTCGCCCGTGCCGCCGAGCGGCAGGACGCGACCGTGCGGATCCCCTCGCGGGACGAGCCCCGGCTGCTGCTCGATGTGCTGCACCTGCTCGACCGGGAGGCGCTGGTGCCGCGCGGGGTGGCGGTGCGCGAGTCCAGTCTCGACGACGTCTTCCTGGCGCTGACCGGGCAGCACGCGAGCAACAGCGTGGAAGGAAACGGGGCATGATGGCGGCTCAGCTCGCTGTTCCCAGCACCGGTGGCATCCGGGAGCGTCTGACCGACCCGGTGCGGGACGGATTGGCGGTGGCCGGGCGCAACCTGATCGCCCTGGTCCGGGTCCCCCGGCTGCTGGTCTTCTCCACCATCCAGCCGCTGGTCTTCGTGCTGATGTTCCGCTACGTGTTCGGCGGCGTGATCGGCCGGGCCATCGTCGGCGTCCCGTACGTGGACTACCTGATGCCCGGGATCTTCGTCCAGACCGCCGTGTTCGGCGCGATGAACAGCGCGATCGGCCTGGCCACCGACATGCAGACCGGACTGATGGAGCGCTTCCGCTCGCTCCCGATGGCCCGCTCGGCGGTGCTCTCCGGCCGGACCCTCGCTGACCTGGCCCGCAACGTCTTCGTGGTGGCACTGATGACCGGGGTGGGCTTCGCGGTCGGGTTCCGGCTGCACGCCGGAACGCCGGCCTTCCTCGCTGCCGTGTTGCTGGTGCTGGCCTTCGGCTTCGCGATGTCGTGGATCTTCGCCGTGGTCGGGCTCGCCGTCGGGGACCCCGAGACCGCGCAGGCCGCCGCCTTCCCGCTGCTGGTGCCGCTGGTCTTCGCCTCGTCCGCGTTCATCCCGGTGCACACCATGCCCGGCTGGCTCCAAGCCTTCGCCAACCACCAACCGGTCTCCAAGAGCGCCCAGGCGGTCCGCGACCTCGTCCTGGGCACCCCCGCCGCGACCGACATCTGGCAGGCCCTGGCCTGGGACGCGGGCATCGTGGCCGCCTTCGCCCCGCTGGGTGTGTGGCTGTACCGCAGGGCGGTGTGAGACCGGGGCCGGCGGCATCGCGGCCTCGACGCCGCTTCGAACGGGAGGCGGCAGGCCGGTCCCGCCGCCCCCGCACGGATGGGCGCAGTCCACCGTGTCACCACCAGCGGAGCACACACCCGCGCCTACGGTGGATCCGCCGGACAGCACATCGGGCAGACAGGCGCCCGCACGGCTCATCCCCGGTTCCTGGGCGCGCCTTCAGCATTCACCGGACCGAAGGACGTGGTGATGTGTCGCGCAGTCCCAACATCCTGTTGATCGTCACCGACGAGGAACGCTTCACCGTGCCCCGGCCCGAGGGCTTCTCCCTGCCGGCGCGTGAGAGGCTCGCCGCCAGGGGAACGACCTTCGAGCGCTACTACGCTGCCTCGGCCATGTGCAGTTCCTCCCGGTCGGTGATCTACACGGGGCAGCACCTGCCCGTCACCGAGATCTACGACAACGACAACATGCCCTACATCCGGCCTCTGGACCCGAAGCTGGGCACCCTGGGGACGATGCTCCGCTCGGCGGGGTACTACTGCACCTACCAGGGCAAGTGGCACCTGTCGAACGCCTACGTCACCCCTGAGCGCCCCGAGCCGACGACCAACGCCCTGGAGCCTTACGGGTTCTCCGAGTTCAACGACTGGGGCGACATCGACGGCGGTGCCTGGGCCGGCCTGAAGGTGGACCCCGTCATCGCCGGACAAGCCGTCAAGTGGCTGCGCAACCGGGCCCCGGTGGTCTCGCAGGACCAGCCCTGGTTCATGGCGGTCAACTTCGTCAACCCGCACGACATCATGAGCTTCGACTACGGCGGCAGCTCACCCGTCCAGCTCCCACCGGGACTCGCCCACGCCGTGATCACCAAGGCCGCCGCGCAGATCCCGGTGTACCAGCGCACGTGGGACTTCGACCTCCCCACCGGCCTCCACGACGACCTGTCAGGCGCGGCACCCGCCGTCGTCGAGTACGCCCGCATGCTCGACACCGTGTTCGGCCCCGTGGCCGACGACAGCCGCTGGTACGAGGGCCTGAACTTCTACCTGAACTGCCTGCGGGACGTCGATCGCAGTGTCGGCGTCGTACTCGACGCGCTGGAGGCATCCGGGCAGGCCGACCGGACGGTCGTCCTGTTCACCTCCGACCACGGCGAGATGGCCGGATCCCACGGACTGCGCCAGAAGGGCAACCTCGCCTATGACGAGAACTTCCATGTCCCGCTCACCATCTGCCATCCCGACTTCGGTGGGGGCGCCCGCACCGGCGCGATGGCCTCGGCGGTCGACCTCGCCCCGACCATCCTCGACTTCGCCGGGGTCGGAGCGAGTGCGGTGGCCTCGCGATACCCCGCGCTCCGCGGACGGTCCCTCGTGCCGGTGCTCGACGGCGGCACGGTCCGCGACGCAGCGCTGAGCGCGGTCGAGTCGATCGTGACGCTGGACGCGTCGTTCTGGGCCGAGTTCGGCGACCCGGACGTCCGGCAACGCATCGAGTCCGGTGCGCTGCGCCCCGACTGGACCAAGCGCGGCTTCCTGCGCGGCTACACCGACGAGCGGTACACCTTTGCCCGCTACTTCTCCCCCGTCCACCCGAACCGGCCGACCAGTGCGGAAGAGCTCTTCGCCGACAACGACGTCGTCCTCTACGACCGCCACGAGGACCCCGCGGAGCTGCGCAATCTCGCGGCGGACCCGTCCCAGCGCCAACTCGTCACCCGCTACAGCGCCCTCCTCGAAGCCCTCATCGACTCCGAGATCGGCACGGACGATCGCGCCTGGGTCACCGAACGCCCCCGCCTGCTCGGTTGGCCGACCTGGCGCGGCGACACCGCCGTACCGGCTGGACGCAGGCCCACCAGTACGGCCGTGAAGCAGTAGCCGTCCCACGTCGGAAGAGATGAGCGGGGGCACTGGGTGTGTTGCCCGGATTCGGACGCCCGGGCGATGACCCGTGCCTCGCGTAGGGAGTACCGATGAGCCACTGGGGCCTGGCGGTGGCCAGCGGCGTCGTTGCCGGCTACGGGGCGGTATCGCGGCGACTGGCGACGACGGTGATCTCCAGGCCGTTGGTGTTCATGCTGTTCGGTCTGGTGATCGGTCCGCTGGGCCTGGACCTGATGAGCCGGGCCAGGGATCCGGAGGTCACCCGGACGCTGCTGGAGAGCGCGCTGGTCCTCCTGCTGTTCGCGGACGCGACCGCGATCCGGGCCCGGGATCTGCGCCGGGAGGAGTTCCTGCCGGTGCGGCTGCTCGTGGTGGGTCTGCCGGCCACGATGGCGTTGGGGTGGCTGCTGGCCTGGCCGCTGTTGTCCGGCCTCAGCGTGTGGGAGCTGGCCCTGGCCGGCATCGTCCTGGCGCCGACGGATGCCGCGCTCGGGCAGCAGGCCGTCGCCAACGACCGCGTCCCCGCGCTGATCCGCGGCGGCCTTTCGGTCGAATCGGGCTTGAACGACGGCCTGGCGCTACCGTTCTTCGTGCTGGCGCTGGCGGCCGCCGGTGAGGGCCACGGCCATCCAGGTGTCGGGGAGACGTTCTTGCGGGCACTGCTGCTGAGCGGCGCGATCGGACTCGCGGCCGGCTGGGTCGGGGCGAGCCTGCTGCGCTGGTCGACCGCCCGAGGGTGGAGCAGCTCCGACTGGCAGCAGTTCCTGGCCCTCGCCGTTCCGGTCATCGCGTACGCACTGTGTGCCGCGGCCGAGGGCAGCGGCTTCATTGGCGCCTGGACCTGCGGGCTGGCCTTCGGCATCCGGCTGCGCCGGGCTCCGGCCGGCCGAGGTGACGGTGCCCGGAGCCCGGATCCCGTACAGCCTGGTGCACGGCGAACCCGAGGGCTCCCAGGCGATGCGCGACCGGATCGACCGCGAACTCGGGTGGACAGCGGTCGTACCGCGCTCCGGTGATCGCTTACTGATCAGATGAAGACATGAGAGGACAGTCCGAGATGGTGCGACGTGCTGTCGGCGAGGCCACCGCGCCCGCCCGCTCTGCCGCGCCGCTGCCTGCGGCATAGCCTGAACCGACGTCCTCGACCAGGGAACCGGGCGAGGACGCGGCCGTCCTCCGGAACGGAAGGGAGCCGGTGATGGACAAGCCCGTCATCGTGGGAGTGGACTCGTCCCAGGCCAGCAGGGAAGCGCTCGACTGGGCAGCCGACGAGGCGTCACTACGTCACGAGCCGCTGAGCGTGCGGCACATCTGGATCGAGGAGACCGCGACGTCACCCGACGGCCAGGAGTCACCGCCCAGCAGGGAGACCGGCGAGGCACTGCTCGACGAGGCACTCGCGCGCACCCTTCGGCAGTACCCGGACATGGAGGTCGCGATCGAGCTGCTGGACGGCCGGCTGCGCGATGCGATGACCGAGGCGGCACGCGACGCGGACCTGCTGGTCCTGGGAGCGCGCGGGTCGGGCGGGTTCCCGGGGCTGCTGGTGGGCTCAACCAGCCTCTTCGTCGCCGCCCGCGCGGCCTGCCCGGTGGTGGTGGTCCGACCCACCGAGCCCGGCCGGGGCGGCGTGGTCGCGGGTGTCCACGGCGACCACGGGGATGCGGAAGTACTGGCGTTCGCCTTCGACTTCGCCCAGCGGCGGAGCCTGCCGCTGCTCGCCGTGCATGCCTGGTCCTACCCGATGGCCACCCTGCCCGGCCACGCCAACCCTCCGGCCTTCGAGGAGGGCCTCGTCACCGCGGAGCGGGACCGGTTGGTCGCCGGGGTGCTGGCCGGCTGGCGTGAGCGGTTCCCGCAGGTGGACGTCACCGAGAGGGCCGTGCGCGCCCACCCGGCCGGGGAGTTGGTCGCGCGCTCGCGCGAGAACCAGCTGGTCGTGGTGGGCCGTCACGGCAAGGCGCACCGCCCGCTCGGCCGCCTGGGCTCGACGAGCCAGGCAACCGTCCTGCACGCGAACTGTCCCGTCGCCGTCGTACCCACCTGACCTGCGGCACCCCGTCCAACCGCGCTCCTCTATCGTTCCCCTGGTCGCAGGCGGTCTGCGAGGCGAGGAGCGGGTTGTGCAGACGTTGCAGCGGCGCCTGGGCGTGTTCGACGCCGTGGTGATCGGGCTGGGATCGATGATCGGCGCGGGGATCTTCGCCGCGCTCGCCCCGGCCGCCCGCGCCGCGGGTTCGGGGCTGCTGGTCGGACTGGCGGTGGCCGCCGTGGTGGCCTTCTGCAACGCCACCTCCTCGGCGCGGCTGGCTGCCCGCTATCCGCAGTCCGGCGGCACGTACGTGTACGGGCGCGAGCGGCTCGGCCCGTTCTGGGGCTACCTGGCGGGCTGGGGGTTCGTGGTCGGCAAGACCGCCTCCTGTGCGGCGATGGCGCTGACCGTCGGCTCGTACGTCTGGCCCGGGCAGGAGCACGCCGTCGCGGTCGCCGCGGTGGTGGCGCTGACGGCCGTGAACTACGCCGGGGTGCAGAAGGCCGCCTGGCTCACCCGACTGATCGTGGCGGTCGTGCTCGCGGTACTCGCGGCCGTGGTCACCAGCTGCCTGACCGGTGGCACGGCCGTCGCGACCCATCTGGCCGTCAGTGCGGATGCGGGCATCAGCGGGGTGCTTCAGGCCGCCGGGCTGCTCTTCTTCGCCTTCGCCGGCTACGCGCGCATCGCGACGCTCGGTGAAGAGGTCCGCGACCCGGGCCGCACCATCCCCCGCGCGATCCCACTGGCGCTGGGCATCACGCTGGCCGTCTACGCCGCCGTCGCCGTCGCGGTGCTGGCCGTGCTCGGCCCGGACCGCCTCGCGCACAGCACCGCGCCGCTCGCCGTTGCGGTGCGCGCCGCCGCAACCCCGGCCCTGGTCCCGGTGGTCCGGGTCGGGGCTGCCGTTGCCGCCCTGGGCTCACTGCTCGCGTTGATCCTCGGCGTCTCGCGCACCACGCTGGCGATGGCCCGGGACCGCCACCTGCCGTCCGCGCTGGCCGCCGTGCACCCGCGCTTCCAGGTCCCGCACCGCGCCGAACTCGCGGTGGGCGCGGTGGTGGCCGTCCTCGCCGCGACGGTGGACGTGCGCGGCGCGATCGGCTTCTCCTCCTTCGGGGTGCTGGCCTACTACGCCGTCGCCAACGCCGCCGCCTGGACCCTCACCCCCGCCGAGGGCCGGCCACCCCGCATCATCCCCGTCCTCGGCGCGGCCGGCTGCCTCACTCTGGCGATCGCGCTGCCGGCCGCCTCGGTGATCTGGGGAGCCCTCGTGCTCGCCCTCGGCGCCGCCGCCTACGGCCTGCGCCGGGGGGTCGGCCGCAGCTGACCTGACCAGGCCCGGCCACGCGTCAGCTGAGGGAGCCGAGCACCCAGCACCCGCATGGCCGCCGCTCCGCCGGCCCGCTGCGGCCGGCGACGCGCAGCTCGGGTGGGGCGCGCATCTGGGGCCGGTGGCGCTGCGGTGATCCACCATATGCAGTACCCGGTCGCGGTCGTCCGATCCACTGACCCGCGCTCGGTCAGTCAAGTGCCTTACGGCGGTGGCTGATCACCAGTGTCGTCGGTGTCCCAGCGGAGCAGGTCGGTCAGGCCCGAGAGGCCCTCCATCCGACCCACCTGCAGGCAGAGCGCGGCAGCGTCGCTGCGGGTGCGGGTCCGACCGGCGAGGATGACGTGGCCGCGCTCGCAGCTGACGTGCAGGGAGTCGGCGACGGTGCCCGAGCCCGGGGTGAGGGCCAGGGTCAGCGCTTCGTCGCGGATGGCTTCGTCGTCGCGGAGCAGCGCGTCCAGCAGGTCGTGCGGGGAGAGGATGCCGACCAGTCGGCCGTCGGCGTCCACGACCGGCAGGTGGTGCAGAGTGTGGCGGTCGAGCACGGACAGCGCCTGCGAGACGGTCTGATCCTGTGTCACGGTGACCGGCGGGGCGGTCATCAGCTCGCCGGCGAGGATCTGCGCGGGACCCTGGTCCGCTGCGGCATAGGCGGCGAGCAAGTCCGAGACGGCGACCACACCGACCACCGTACTGTCAGGCGCCACCACTGGCAGCACGCCCCGGCGGGAGGCGGTGATCGCGGTCACCATGGTGGGGAAGTCCGTCTCCGGGGTGACTGCGACGGCGGGTCGGCTCATGCACGTCCCGACGTTGTCGCGGCCGGGGGGAGCGCCGTGACCGGGATCGGCGAAGGGCTCGGTGGAAGTGCCGTCGAGGACGCTGTGGTTCATGGCACTCACTCCTGAGCGGCGGCAGCCGGGCTACGCAGTCGTCGCAGGTAGGGGTCGAAGGCGGGCCGGGGTTCCAGGCGGACCCGGGCGTCCACACAGAGCAGGCCGCCCGGCCGGGCGATCAGGGGGTTGAGGTCGGCCTCGGCGAGTTGCGGCAGATCGGTGGCCATCCGGGAGAGGCCGGCGAGCACCCGGAGCAGGGCGGCCAGGTCGACCTGGGGCGTGCCGGGGCGGCCCAGCAGTAGCGGGGCGGACCGCAGTTCGGTGACCATGGTGGTCAGGTCGCGCTCGGTGAGCGGGGCGAGCCTGGCCGTGCGGTCGTCCAGCAGGTCGGTGGCGGTACCGCCGAGGCCGAGCATGACCAGCGGGCCGAAGACCTGGTCCTGGACGACGCCCGCGAGCAGTTCAAGGCCGGGGGCAGCCATCGGCTGCACGACGACGCCGGCCATCGACTCGCCGAAGTGCGCCTCGAACTCGCGGTACGCGGCGCGAACCTCGTCGACGCCGCTGAGCCCAGTGCGAACCGCGCCGGCCGCGCTCTTGTGGAGCTGGTCGGGCCAGTACGCCTTGAGTACCGACTTGCCCTCGTGGCCGAGTTGGCCCAGGGTCCGGGCGGCGAGCAGAACGTCGTGCTCGTCGCGCGCCCAGATCGAAGTGGTGAGCGGCAGGTCGTAGCAGTCGAGTAGGTCCACCGTCTGCTTCGGATCGAGCCAGCCGCCCTGCGGATGGTCCGCGAGGAACGCCTGTGCCAGGTGCTGGGCCACCGCGCTGTCGGCGGTGTCGGGCACTGCGGCGGCGGTGGGCGGCTCGGCCAGCCATCGCGCGCGGTCGCGGGCGTGGGCCAGGGCGCGGGCGGCCGCGGCCGGGTCGGCGTAGGCGGGGAGGCGTCCGCCGTCCGCACAGGTCAGATACCGCACGGGTGCCTCCTGATCGGGCAGCACGGCCACGACCGGTATGCGTCGCCTGGCCGGGCCGTCCAGCAGAGCACTCAGGGGGTCGTGCTCTCCTCCCGTGCCCAGGGCAGTCGGAACGATCGACACCAACAGTGCGTCGATCGCCCGAGTGCCCGTCATGAGATCGATACAGCAGGCGAGTTCAGCCGGACCGACGGCAGCGGTAGTGTCCACCGGGTTGCTCGCCCCGGCTCCCTCCGGGAGCAGCTCCAGCAGCTCGGCGGTCGTCGAGGCCGGGAGTACGGGCAGGTCCAGTCCGGCCTCGGCGCACGCGTCGGCGGCCAGGATGCCGATCCCGCCCGCGTTGGAGATCACAGCGACCACTCCCCTGGCAGTGGGCAGCGGCTGGGAGTGCAACAGCGCGGCCGTCCCGACGAGTTCGGCGATGCTGCGGGTGGCGGTGATGCCGGCCTGGCGGAAGAGCGCCTCGCGGGTCACCGTCGGCGTGGCCGCGGCAGCGGTGTGGGAGGCCGCGCCCCGGCGTCCGGCCGCCGAGCGTCCGGCGTCGACGGTGAGGACGGGCATGCCGCGGGTGACCCGCCGGGCGGTGCGGGAGAAGGCGCGCGGGTTGCCGAAGGACTCCAGGTGCAGCAGCGCCAGGTCGGTCCGGCCGTCCTCCTCCCACCACTGCAGCAGGTCGTTGCCGCTGACGTCGTACTTGTCGCCGAGCGAGACGAAGCTGGAGACGCCGATACCGAGGCGGGCCAACTGCCCCAGCAGCGCGATGCCGACGCCGCCGGACTGCACCGCGACCCCGGCCGTCCCGGGTAGCGCGGCGGCTCCGCCGAACTCGGCGTCCAGCCGCACAGCGGGATCCAACTGTGCGATGCCCAGGCTGTTCGGGCCGACCAGCCGCATGCTGTGTCGGCGGCACGCATGCATCAATTGGCGGGCCTCATCGGCGTCCAGGCCGGCGGCCAGCACCACGAGCGCGCGGACCCCGGCCAGCCCGCACTCCTCGGCCGCACCCGGCACCGCCTCGGCGGGCACCGCAAGCACGGCGAGATCGGGCGTGCCGGGCAGGGTGGCGATCGACTGGTAGGCGGGCTCTCCGGCCACCTGCTGCGCGTAGGGGTTGACCGCCCACAGGTCTCCGGTGAACCCGTTGCCGCGGACCTTCAGCAGCACCGCCTGCCCGACGGAGCCGACTCGCCGGGAGGCGCCGACCACCGCGACCGCCCGCGGGAACAGAAGCGCCGCGAGGCTGGCCACGTCGGCGGTTCGCCCGCGCTGCTCGACGGCCTCCCGGTAGTGCTCCGCCCCCTCCTCCAGCGGTACCACCACCCGGACTTCGCCCCGCTCGAAGCGGCGGTGGACAGGGAGTCCGAGGTCGGCGAAGAGCCGGCGCACCGCAAGATTGTCGGCGAGCATGTCTGCCTCGAACCGCCGGACCCCCCGTTCACGGGCCGCGTGCACCAGGTGCTCGATCAGCAGGGTTCCGACCCCCCGGTGCTGCCAGGCGTCCGCAACCGCCAGCGCGAGCTCGGCAGCCTCAGGACGGTCCTCGGCCGGCTCGCAGTCCGCCTCGCCGACCAGTTCACCGTCCACCCACGCCCCGAGCGCCAGCGGCTCGGGCCGCTGTGGACCGCACAGGCGATCGGCGGTCATCTGCGGTGCTCGGCGGCTGGTGCCGAAGAAGCGCAGCCGGCGGCTGTCCTCGGACATCCGCTCGGCGTGCAGGTCGAGCACTGCGGCGTGGTCGGCCGGACCGATCGCGCGGATCGCGGCGGTGGTCCCGTCGGCGAGCAGCGCTTCGACGGCATGCGACGGGTACTGGACGGTAGGCATGTCGACTCCCTGATCCGCCGTGGGCAGCGGCTCTCAGCTCCACATTGCTCCCGGGCCGCCCGACTGGCCAGGGCCGGGAATACCTGCGGAAGGGCCCGAACGGCCCTCGCCGCAGCCACCGCTTCGACCGACGATGGAAGGGATCGTCGCGGTGGTCCGACAGCACCACGGCCGGCACGCAGGAGGATGTTCATGAGCACCGAAGGCACGCACAAGGCCCAGGCCCGGCCCGGGCATCCGGGGGACGTCGGCCGCAGGGTCTCCCACCGCCGTCGGCAGCTGGGCCTCAGCCGCGAGGAGGTGGCGGCACGGGCCGGGATCGCTGTCACCTACCTGGAGCACCTGGAGTCGCAGCCCGATGTGGTCGAGCTGGAGACCATCACCAAGCTGGCCGACGCGCTCGGCACCTCGATGTGGTACCTGCTGGGCGCCGGTGCGCCCCGGCCGCCCGGCCAGGCGGCTCCGACCAGCACCCCTGTCCTGGAGGACCTGGAGCCGTCGCAGTGCTGGGCGAAAGTCACGCCGGGTGGTGTGGGCCGGATCGCCGTGTCGACCCCCGACGGACCGCGCGTGGTGCCCGTCAACTACCACGTGCTGGACGAGACGATCCTCTACCGCACAGCCGCCCACGGCCTGCCTGCCAGTGCGATCGGCCAGCAGGTCGCCTTCGAGGTGGACCAACTGGACGAGGCGCTCAGCAGCGGCTGGAGCGTGGTGGTCGCCGGCATCGCCGAGCACCTCACCGATCCCGAGGCGCTCGAGTGGCTGGCCGAGCACGCGGATCCCGGTCCCTGGGCCGGCGGCACCCGCCAGACCTGGGTGCGGATCAGCCCGCAGAGAGTCACCGGTCGCCTGATCCGCACCGCAGACCTGCTGCCGTGACCGAACCGGATCCCTCCGGCGCCTGGAACCCGCGCTTCGACGCCCGGCGACCTCGACTTCCTCGCCACCACCGGCGCCGGGGTGCTGCTGGCGATCGCCGCTTCTGTCCGCCCTGGCCGCCCACGACCCGGGGCGCGAGCGGTACTCGATCCGCGGTGTGCTCGGCCCCGACAAGTACGACGCCTACCCCTGGGCCGAGCACCCGGGCCTGGACGACAACGCCTACACCAACGTCCTCGCCTCCCGGGTCCTGGCCCGCGCGCTGGACACCGTCGAGCTGCTGCCCGACTACCGCCGCGACGAGTTGCTGGAGCGCCTGGCGATCGACCACGCCGAACTGGATCGCTGGCATGAGGTCGGCCGGCACCTGCACGTGCCGTTCCACGACGGCGTGATCGGCCAGTTCGCCGGATACGAGCGCCTCGACGAGCTGGACTGGTCGGCCTACCGGCAGCGCTGCCCCGGCCTGCAGCGCCTTGGGCAGCGATCTCCTCGATCTCCAGCACGGCACCACCGCCGAGGGCATCCACCTGGGCGCGGTGGCCGCAGGAAGCCGAACACCTCGCCCGCACCGACGGTGATGTCCAGCTGCTCGACACCGACCGTACGCCCGTAGCGCTTGGTCAACGCAGCGAGCTCGATGACGGGAGCCTGCGCTGCCACGGGCTAGGCTTTCTCGCCCGCGCGCAGTTCCGCACCAAGCCGGTGGGCCCAGCGCTGGATCTGCTCCGGGTTTCGGAAGTCGCCGCCCTTGTTGTGCTTGACCAAGGTCCGGGCCACGAACCCGGGCGTCTCGGCGGTGATGCTGCCGCCGAAAGTGGCGTGCCCCTTCGCGTGCAGACGGCGCAGCTCCTTGGCCGCCGACGGCACCGGCGGGATCTCGTGCTGCTCGGCCGAACTGTCCACCGGACCGCTGCTGAACAACCACACCGGCCGGTGTGTCAGCGCCGCCTCGTTGCGGTGGGCGCAGCGCACGGCGTCGCGGTGCCAGTGGCCCGCGTAGAGCGAGCCGCCCAGGACCACCGCGTCGAACCGCTCGACGTCATGCACCTCCCGAGCGGGGACGACCTCCGTTTCGAAGCCATCACCGTCCAGGGTGTGGGCGATCTCCTCGGCGATACCGGCCGTGGCACCGTGCTTGCTGCCGTAGGCCACCAGGATCCGCTGCGTCTTCACAGCACACCTCCTGCGATTGCCGTTCCGGCCGGCCTGCGCGGCCGACCGCTACCTCCAGCCTGGCCGCACCCGTCGCCGCGCGAAAGGGCCGCTCGCCCCACGCCGCGGGGCCGGATCGCCCCTGTCCCGCTCGGCGGGCCGACACTGCTGGACAAGTACCACCGGACGCTTCGCGCGGAGGCGGCCATGCGAATACTCGTCGGATGCGCGAGCATGCGTCAGGCCGGTCCGTAGCCTCCGCCGCCGGGCGTCTCGATCTCCAGGACGTCCCCGGCGGCGAGTTCGGCGCGGTCGCAGCCGGCCAGCTCGTCGGTGCTGCCGTCGGCCCGCCGCACCCGGTTGACGCCGAGGGCGCCCGGTGAGCCGCCGGCCATGCCGTAGGGCGGCACCCGCCGGTGCCCGGACAGGATGCTCACCGTCATGGGCTCGCGGAAGCGGATCCGGCGCAGTGCCCCGTCGCCGCCGTGCCAGTGCCCGGTGCCGCCGCTGCCGCGCCGCACCCTGAAGTCCTCCAGCAGGACGGGCAGGCGCCATTCGAGGATCTCGGGGTCGGTCAGGCGGGAGTTGGTCATGTGCGTCTGCACCACGCTCGCGCCGTCGAAGCCCTCACCGGCGCCGGAGCCCGAGGCGATCGTCTCGTAGTACTGGTGGCGCTCGTTGCCGAAGCTGACGTTGTTCATCGTCCCCGAGCCCTCGGCCTGGACGCGCAGCGCGGCGTAGAGCGCGCCGGTGATCGCCTGCGAGGTCTCGACGTTCCCGGCGACCACGGCGGCCGGGTAGCGCGGCGCGAGCATCGAGCCGGGCGGGACGAGGATGCGCAGCGGGCGCAGGCAGCCGTCGTTGAGCGGGATGTCGTCGGCGACCAGGGTGCGGAAGACGTAGAGCACGGCGGCGGTGACCACGGCGGAGGGTGCGTTGAGGTTGGAGTCCAGCTGGGCCGAGGTACCGGTGAAGTCGACTGTGGCGCTTCGTCGTTCGCGATCGACCACGACCCGCACCGCGATCACCGCGCCGGAGTCTGTCTCATAGCTGAACTCACCGTCCTGGAGGGAGTCGATGACCCGGCGCACGGCCTCCTCGGCGTTGTCCTGGACGTGCCGCATGTAGGCCTGCACCACGTCCAGTCCGAAGTGGTCGATCATCGCGGCCACTTCGGCCACGCCCTTCTGGTTGGCCGCGATCTGCGCGCGCAGGTCGGCGAGGTTGGTGTCGGGGTTGCGGGAGGGGTGGGGCGCCTCGGTGAGCAGCTTGCGCGTTTCGGCCTCGCGGAGGCGGCCGTCCGCCACCAGCAGCCAGTTGTCGAAGAGCACGCCCTCCTCGTGGATCTCCCGGCTGTTGGCAGGCATCGAGCCGGGCGTGAGTCCACCGATCTCCGCGTGGTGCCCACGGGACGCGACGTAGAAGAGGATCTCGGCGCCCTTAGAGTCGAAGACCGGTGTCACCACCGTGATGTCCGGCAGGTGAGTGCCGCCGTGGTAAGGGTCGTTGACCGCATAGGCGTCACCCGGCTTCATGGCGCCGGCCCGGCGGCGGATCACCTCCTTCACCGTGGTGCCCATCGAGCCGAGGTGCACGGGGATGTGTGGAGCGTTGGCGACCAGGTTGCCCGCTGGGTCGAAGAGCGCGCAGGAGAAGTCGAGCCGTTCCTTGATGTTGACCGACTGCGCGGTCGACTCCAGCCGTGCGCCCATCTGCTGGGCGATGGCCATGAAGAGGTTGTTGAAGATCTCCAGCAGCACCGGATCGGCCTCGGTGCCGACGCCCGGCTCGGCACGGGCCGCAACCCGCTCCACCAGCAGGTGCCCGGTCGGCGTCGGCGCCGCGCGCCAGCCCTCGTCGACCACGGTGGTGGCGTTGGCCTCGGCGATGACGGCCGGGCCGGTCACGGTCTCCCCCGGGCGCATCCGCTCGCGTTCCAGCAGTGGCGCCTCGCGCCAGGCGCCGCCGCTGTAGAGCCGTACCGTCCCTGCCGGGGCAGGAGCGCCCGATGGTGCGCCCAGGGCGCCGAGGTCGGGCTGCTCGGTGAGACCGGTGGCCTCCACCTCCAGGGCCTCGATGACGATCGGACGGTCCATCAGGAACGAGTAGGTGGCCCGGTGCGCGGCCTCGAAGTCGGTAGCCATTTCGGCGGGCTCGGTGAACGCGACCGAGAGCACGGTGTCGGTGCCGTCGTAGCGCAGCCGCGCCCGGTGCGTCACCCGGATTCGCTCCGGCGCGGTCCCTTGGTCGAGCAGCTCGGTGCGGGCCGCCGCCTCCAGCTCGTCAGCGACCTCGCCGACCGCCGCCATCCACTCGGCCGCGAGCGGACGCTCCACGGCGCGTTCGCGCAGCACCGTGGTGTCGGCGAGCCCGATGCCCAGCGCGGAGAGCACCCCGGCCATGGGCGGTACCAGCACGGTACGGATACCGAGCGCGTCGGCCACCGCGCAGGCGTGCTGTCCGCCCGCGCCGCCGAAGGTGGTCAGCGCGTACCGGGTGACGTCGCGCCCCTGCTGTACGGAGATCCGCTTGACGGCGTTGGCGATGTTGCCCACCGCGATCTGCAGGAACCCCTCGGCCACCTGCTCGGGCGAGCGACGGTCCCCAGTGCCGGCACTGATCTCGTCGGCCAGCCCGGCGAACTGACGCCGCACCAGGGCGAGGTCGAGCGGCTGGTCGCCTGCCGGCCCGAAGACCTGCGGGAAGTGCTCGGCTTGGATCCGTCCGAGCATCAGGTTGGCGTCGGTGACGGTCAGCGGGCCGCCGGCTCGGTAGCAGGCCGGGCCCGGCCGGGCGCCCGCCGAATCCGGGCCGACCCGCAGCCGGCTGCCATCGAAGCGCAGCACCGAGCCGCCGCCGGCCGCGACGGTGTGGATCGCCAGCATCGGTGCCCGCAGCCGCACACCGGCCACCTGGGTGTCGAGGACCCGCTCGTATTCGCCCGCGTAGTGCGACACGTCGGTGGAGGTGCCCCCCATGTCGAAGCCGATCACCCGATCGAAGCCCGCCAGCTGGGACATCCGTACCATGCCGACGATCCCGCCCGCCGGGCCGGAGAGGATCGCGTCCTTGCCCCGGAAGTGGCCGGCTTCGGCGAGGCCACCGTTGGACTGCATGAACATCAGCCGCACGCCCCGCAGTTCCTCGGCCACCTGACGCACGTAGCGGCGGAGCCCCGGCGAGAGGTAGGCGTCGACCACAGCGGTGTCGCCGCGCGGCACCAGCTTCATCAGCGGGCTGGCCTCGCTGGAGAGCGAGACCTGCGGGAAGCCGATCTCCTCGGCGAGTCGGCCGATCGCCCGTTCGTGGGCGGGGTGCAGATAGCTGTGCAGGCAGACCACCGCGACCGCGCGGATACCGTCCTGGTAGCAGCGGCGCAGGTCGCGCGCGAGCCTGTCGAGGTCGGGGGCGCGCAGCACCGTGCCCTCGGCCGTGATCCGCTCGTCCACCTCGATCACCCGCTCGTAGAGCGGTTCGGGCAGCTTGATCTCGCGGTCGAAGATGTGCGGCCGGTTCTGGTACCCGATCCGCAGCGCGTCGGCGAAGCCCCGGGTGATCACCAGGGCGGTCGGCTCGCCGGTGCGCTCCAGCAGAGCGTTGGTCGCCACCGTGGTACCCATCCGCACGCTCTCGATCAGGGCACCCCGCCCCCGGGTGTCCTGCGATCCCAGCAGGGCGCGGATTCCGGCGACGGCGGGGTCGTGGTACCTGGCCGGGTCGTGCGAGAGCAGCTTGTGGGTCAGCACCCGCCCGTCCGGACTAAGCGCGACCACGTCGGTGAACGTGCCGCCCCGGTCCACCCAGAACTGCCAGCCCCTGCCCGCCACCTCAGGCTCCCTCCGGTGTTCCGCTCAGCGCTGTCCGCCCGCGCGCGGCCGAGCAGGCGTGGCCCTGTGGCCGAGTATCCGGCCGGGCGATCAGGCGTCGCAACGCGACATACTGGGCATGTCGGTCTGCTCCGAAGGCGGTGACGGGCGATGACGGCCATGACAGTCGGGGTCCTGCGGGAGACGGCACTCGGTGAGCGGCGGGTGGCACTCGTCCCCGAGCTGGTCCGCGCGGTTGGCGCGCTGGGCCTGACCGTACTGGTGGAGCCCGGCGCCGGCACGCGGGCCTGGTTTCCCGACGAGGCCTACGCCGCAGCCGGGGCGGGTCTCGTGCCGCACGCCGAGCTGTTGCACCGTGCCGATGTCCTGCTCGGTGTGCAGGCTCCCCATCTGGGCCTCGCCCACCGCTTCCGTCCCGGCCAGCTGCTGGTCGGGCTGCTGCAGCCGACCCTGATCCCCTTCCTGGTCTGCCAGTGGGCCGACCAGGGCCTCACCGCGATCGGGCTCGACCTGGTCCCGCCGGAGCTGAGCGCCGACAGCGCCTCGGCTGGTTGGCCGATGGACGCCCGAGCCTCCCAAGCCCGGGTCGCCGGCTACCGGGCGGTCCTGGCCGGGGCCGGCTGCCTGAGCCGCTGCCTGCAGCCCTGGGGCTCGGCGGACTCGGTGTTCGAGCCCGTCCGGGTCCTCGTCGTCGGCGCCGGACCCGCCGGCCTGCAGGCGATCGACGCCGCCCGCCGCCTCGGCGCGACCGTCCACGCCCACGAACTGCGGCGCCAGCAGAGAGCGGAGGTCGTCGCACTGGGCGCAGCCCTGCTCGACCTGCCGTACCTCCCTCCGGTGATCGACGACGCGGGGCTGGCCCGGGCACTGGACACCGAGCAGGACGAGCTGCGTCGAGGCCTGGGCGAGGTACTCCCGCGCTTCGACCTGGTCCTCACAACCGTCGAGGCAGCCGACCGGCGGCCACCGATGCTGCTCGCCACCGAGGCGGTCGGGGCCATGCGGCCGGGCTCGGTCGTGGTCGACCTGACTGCCGGACCGCTGGGCTGCAACGTCGAGTGCGCCGAAGCGGACACGACGACGCTGGTCGGCGACGGAGTGACGGTGATCGGCGCAGGCAACCTTTCCGCGCAGGTTCCGACCACCGCCTCGATCGCCTACGCCCACAACGTCACAGCACTGCTGCGCCACCTGACCCGCGGTGGCGGGTCGCTGACGATAGATCCGACCGACCCGCTGCTGGCCGCCCTGCTGGTGACCCACCGCGGCAGCGTCCTGCACCGGGCCACCTGGCAGCTGGTCCTCGACGCCACCGCCGCTGCAGGAACCCCCTGACCTGGGACTCGAACAGGGAAGCAAGGGCGGCGTTGTGCTCTGGGGGCCTTTCGCCCAGGAGGAGAAGAGCTACTTCTCACCGACGCCCCGAGCGCGGTCTGACCCTCTCGCGGTCGCCGCGAAAAGGGCCGCGTGGCGCGCGATCGACACGGCGTGGCCAGCGCAGCGCTGGTAGTAGCAGGCCAGCAGGGTCGCGTCGGCGGTTTCGCCGGCCGCGGCCGGTTCGGCGCTGGACAGCAGCAGTTCGTACAGCAGCCGCTGGCGTTGGACGACCTCGTGAAACGTCGCGAGGAGGTCCGCGCCGGCTTCGGTGTCCTCGGACTCCAGCAGGTCAGCGGCCTCGGCGAGCATCGCCGGCACGACCGTGCCCATCCCGTGCAGCGGCACGCGCAACCGGTCCGGCCACGGGGCTGCCGACTGGCGTGACCAGGCCAGCCGCAGCAGCAGCTCGACGAGGTCCGCCAGACACTCCACCTCGGTGCCCACGTGGACACCCACGACGATCGCGTGCCGGTCCGACACCTGCAGCGAGCTGGTGCGCAACACGCCGGCCGCGTCCTCCTCGATCCGCTCGCGCAGCTCGGACAGTGCCTTCTCGGCGGCGGTTGCGCCCTCCTCCAAGGTGCCCGCGTGGGTCCCCCCGGCCGGAGGCTGGGGGACGGTCAGCCCATCAGCAACCTCGCTCAGCGCCGTACTCGCGAGCCGGACCAGATCGGCCAGCTCACCGATCAGCCGACCGTGCGCGTCGCGCTCGTTCCCAGTCATCCGTCGACTCCCATTCCCGGCACCTCGGCTCCGCCGGCTTGGTCACCGCCACGGCCAGATCCACCTCGGCGGGCGCCTACGTCGTACTTTCCAGTCTCACCGCATCCGTGAGCAGGTGCCGAGCTGTCCGGCACGCGCCCGTACCGCGGGTGGTGCGGCTGAGCGGCCGTTCGGCCCATCGCGCAATGCCCTCGACCGTACGCCGGGCGAAACTCGGGCCAGAGCCGTCCGGAAAGGGGCTGCCATGGCAGGGCCAGGCGTATTCGCGGCACCCGTCGATCTCAACCACCCGGGGCACTACGTCCACTGGGGCGTGGTGCAGATCTCGGTGGCGAACCTCGTGGTCATCGCAGTGATGGTGCTGCTGTTCCTGGCCGCGCTCCTGGTGCCGTTCCCGAAGGGGCAGCGGCGCAAGTGAGCAACTGGACCGCTACAGTGCGCCGGTTCGCCGTACGCACGCTGCCCCCGGAGAAGCTCCTACCCGACACCCAACCGGTGTACCTGGCCTCATGGATCTACGTCTTCGGCGTGCTCACCGTGTCGTCGCTGGTCGTAGCCCTGCTCTCCGGAGGCGTACTCGCGCTGGAGGGCCCCGGCTGGTGGCACGCCTCCAGCGTCGGAAAGTACGTCAACAGCGTCCACCTGTGGAGCGTGGAGCTGTTCATGGCCTTCATGGTGATCCACCTGTGGGGCAAGTTCTTCATGGCCGCGTGGCGCGGCCGGCGGGCGCTGACCTGGATGACCGGCGCGGTCTGCTTCCTCGCCTCGGTCGGCACGGCTTTCACGGGCTACCTGGTGCAGCAGAACTTCGACTCCCAGTGGATCTCCGGGCAGGCCAAGGACGGCCTCAACTCCGTCGGGGTCGGCGCCTGGTTCAACGTCCTCGACTTCGGCCAGATGCTGATGTGGCACATCGTGCTGCTGCCGTTCGTCCTGGTGCTGCTGACGGCCTGGCACGTCCTGCTGGTGCGTAGGCGCGGAATCGTGCCGCCGATCGACGCCGGCGAGCCGGAGGTGCAGCCGTGAGCCGGGCCGTCCGCCGGTCGGTGCCCGACCCCGCGGCCTTCCCCACCCGCCCGTACGACCTGATCAAGGAGTTCACCGTCGCCCTGGTCGCGGTCGCGGTACTGACCGCAGGCCTCGCCGCGCTCTTCTCCTCCCCGGACGAGAAGCCGGTCACCCTGGCCGCTTGGTCGGCCGCCGCCCCGAACGACTTCACCGCCACAGCCGTCGCCGAACTGGGCGGCACCAGCACCAGCGCCCAGTACGGCCCGCCCTACAACCACGCCCCGGGCGCGGGCCAGAAGATCGGCCCGGTCAGTCTGCAACGGGCCGCAGGGGTCCGGATCCCGGTCGACACCGCCGAGGACTTCGTGCTGCGCCCGCTGCGCCAGGCCCCCGAACCGGCGGAGGTCTCGGCCGCGCTCACCGCCTGGGCCACCGCACCCGCCGACCAGCAGCAGGCCTGGACCTCGGCCTACTCCGACGCGCTCGGCAAAGCCCCGGATGGCGACCCGGCCAAAGTCGCGCCCGGTGACTACGGCCCTGTCCCGGTGCTGACCGGCCGGCTGCTGGCGCTCTCCCAGGCGGGCGCCCTGGACGGCCAACTGCAGGCCCAGGGGCGCTTCTACGAGACCGACTACACCCTGCCGATGCTCTTCCTCACCGATGGCACCTACCTCGCGGACCTGGCTGATGCCCAGCATCTGTCCGGCGACCAGTGGGGCATGATGAACGAGACCGGGAACTACCCCGGGCAGCCGTGGCTGTGGCTGTACACCTTCTGGTACCAGATCGACCCGTTCAAGACCTCGACCAACGCGGACGCGGAGATCTGGGCGATCATGGCGGTCCTCAGCCTGGCCCTGGTGCTGGTCCCGTTCATCCCCGGGGTCCGCTCGATCCCCCGCTGGACCAGGGTCTACAGGCTGATCTGGCGTGACTACTACCGGGCCCGGTGAGGTTCTGGGGCCTTGGTGCTGCTCTGCCCCGGGGCCGGCACCACCCGGGCCAGGTCGCGACGCCACTCGAAAGCGGTAGCTGCGGCAACGGCGACTGCCGCTGTTGACACGAGGGCGTCAGGAGCCTCTTCCGGTCTGCTCGACGGTGAGGTTCAGGAAGTGGGCCGAACAGGAGATGCACGGGTCGTGGTTGCGGATCGCCCGTTCGCACAGGGCGGTCAGGTCGGCGTCGGTGGCGTCACCGTCCGTCAGTCGTTCCTGGACGAGGCGGCGCAGGTCCTCCTCGATCGCACCCTGGTTCTGCGCGGTCGGCGGGACCAGGCTGGCGTCGGTGATGATGCCGTCGGCGTCGAGGGTGTAGCGGTGGTACAGCAGACCGCGCGGCGCCTCAGTGGCGCCGTGACCGGTGCCGGCTCGCGCGGGCACGTCAAGGTGGGGACGCGGCGTGGGTTCGTAGGCCTCGATGATGCGCAGTGCCTCGTCGACCGCGTAGAGCACTTCGACCGCCCGGACGACGATGCTGCGGAAGGGGTTGCGGCACACGGTGCCCTGCCCAGGGTCGCCGAGTCCGGCGTCCTGGGCGGCCTGCAGGGCGATCGGGGAGAGCCAGCGGCCGCTGATGGCGTAGCGGGCGAGTGAGCCGGTCAGGTGGCGGCGCCCGTCCAGCTGGGACTGCAGGGCGGTGGAGTGGGGCACCTGCCTCTCGACGACGTGGCTGCTGAAGTCGCGCACCCCGAAAGTGCGGGTGGGCAGGGCACGGTCGGATCCGGCGGGAAGGCCGGCGGTGTGCGGCGCCGGCATGACGGTCGGGGTGCCGGACTCGATGGCGTAGGTGCCGGGTTCGGCCAGGGCGAGCAGGTCGTTGTCGCACCCGGCGTCGGGGAACTCGAAGCCGGCCACCCAGCGCACCGTCTCCTGTGCGTCGTCGCGGGCCCGGCGCAACTGCTCGGCCAGCGGGCGGAGTTCGGTCGTGGTGGGGACGCGGTGGAAGCCGCCGAGGCGGACGTTGACCGGATGGATCGCCCGGCCGCCGAGCAGCTCCATGATCGCGTTGCCGGCCTGCTTGAGCCTGAGGCCGCGTTCGACGTCGGCCCGCCGGGTACGGGCCAGATCGATCGCGCTGTCGCAGCCGAGGAAGTCCGGCGCGTGCAGGAGGTGGATGTGCAGCGTCTGGCTCTCGATCCACTCGCCGCAGTACAACAGCCTTCGCAGGGCCGCCAGTTGTCCGTCCACGACGACGCCGCAGGTGTCCTCGACGGCTCGGCAGGCACTCAGCTGGTACGCGACCGGGCAGATCCCGCAGACACGGGAGGTGATGTCGGGCGGCTCGGTGTGGGAGCGTCCGCGTAGGAACGCCTCGAAGAAGCGCGGAGGTTCGTAGATCGCCAGTCGCGCCTCGACGACCCGGTCGCCGTCCGTACGCAGGTGCAGCGCGGTCTCGCCCTCGACCCGGGCGAGCGATCCGACGTGCAGCACCCTGGAGCCGCGGTGGGTCACTGGTCCAGCTCCTTCCGGGAGGCCGCGTCGAACTCGGGGGCCGCGGTGTTGAAGGTGCGCAGCACCCGCACGATGGCGAGGGTGTCCATCCCGTCGCGGCGCAGCAGGGGGATGAAGGAGGGGAAGTTGGTCGAGTCGGACGGGCCGAAGCACCCGTAGCAGCCCCGCCCGTACGCGGGACAGAGCGCGCCGCACCCGGCATGGGTGACTGGGCCGAGGCAGGGCGTGCCGTGGGCCACCGTGACGCAAGTCGTGCCGCGCTGCTTGCACTCGAAGCAGACGCTGTGCCGTGGCACGTCGGGCTTGCGCCCGGCCAGGTAGGCGGTGATGACCTCGACCAACTGGCCCCGGTCGATCGGGCAGCCGCGCAGTTCGAGGTCGACGGGGACGTGGGCGCTGATCGGCGTGGAGGTGGCGAGCGTCTCGATGTAGTCCGGGCGGGCGTAGACGACGGCCTGGAACTCGGCGACGTCCGCGTAGTTGCGCAGCGCCTGGACGCCGCCGGCGGTCGCGCAGGCGCCGATGGTGACCAGTCGCCGGGAGACGGCGCGGACGTGCTGGATCCGGTCGACGTCCTGTGGTGTGGTCACCGATCCCTCCACCAGCGACAGGTCGAACGGGCCGGGACCGGTCGCGCTGGACGCCTCCAGGAAGTGCGAGATCTCCACCCTCTCGGCGATGCCGAGGAGTTCGTCCTCGCAGTCGAGCAGGGTGAGCTGGCAGCCGTCGCAGGAGGCGAACTTCCACACGGCGAGCTTCGGGCGGTCGCTGGCGGTCATGTCACAGCTCCCTGACCATGAGGAGGGGTCGGGCCCGGGTCCAGCTGACGACCGGGCCGTCGCGGCAGAGCAGCAGCGGGCCGAGCTGGCAGTGCCCGCAGTGGCCGGTCGCGCATTGCATGTTGCGTTCCAGCGAGACCCGGATCCGCTCCGGATCGAGACCGCGCTGCACCAACTCACCGGCGATGGCCCGGATCATCGGCTCAGGACCGCAGATGAACGCGGCCGCCGCCGACGGATCGAAAGCGGCCCGGTCCAGCAGGGTCGTCACGACGCCGACCTCACCCTGCCACCGCGCGTCGGGCCGGTCCACGGTGGTCAACGACCCCGGCCAGCCGCGGACTTCCTCGGCATACAGCAGATCGCGGGGCTCGCGTGCGCCGATCAGGACGCTCAACCGTCCGTACCGCTCGGCTGTGACGAGCGCCTCGCGTACGAGTGGGCGCAGCGGCGCCACACCGATGCCGCCGGCCACCACCAGCAGGTCGAGTCCGGCAGCGGCGGACAGCTCCCAGCCGGTGCCGAACGGGCCGCGCACCCCTACCGTCACTCCGGGCCGCAGTGCGCACAGCGCGCCGGAGATCGCACCGACCGCGCGAACGGTGTGGGTGAGCCGGTGCCCGTCGATCGCGCAGACGGACAGCGGGATGTCCCCCACACCGAAGGCGTACACCATCGCGAACTGCCCCGGCGCGAACGGTAGCAGGGCCGAACGGACCGGTTCGAGGACGATTGTGGCTGTCCCGGGCGTCTCGGCCGCGCGTTCCACCACCCGGTACGGCACGGGAACGGTCATTGCGGCGGCCCGTACAGGTCGAGCAGGCGCGTGCGCGTGGACTTCAGCCGCCGGGCGATCACCTGTGCGACGCAGTTGGTCACCGCCAGGCCGAACGCGGGATCCTCCTCGCACGCGGCTCGCACACGCTCCGCGTCGAACTCGGATGCCTGGACGGCCGCGCGGGTCTGTGCTCCGAGGTGCCAGCGGTACGGCTCGAACAGCCAGGACCAGCCCAGCAGTTCGCCCTCGCCAAGGGTCTCCACGACGGCCGCGCGCCGGCCCGGGACGTGGACGTCGAGCGCGACGAGCCCGGAACGGATGATCCAGAACCGGTCGGCGACGCCGTCCTCCTCGAAGATGCGAGTGCCGCTGGGGAAGGAGACCTGGTGTGCGAATACGAGCAGACGGTCACGGTGGTCGGGTGGCAGCGCGCCGAGGAAGCCGTGGCGGACGACGGTCATGGCGTCCCTTCCCGTTCCCGGTTCAGCGCGTGTGCCTCCTCGGTGATGTCGATCCCGACGGGGCACCAGACGATGCAGCGCCCGCAGCCGACGCACCCGGAGCTGCCGAACTGGTCGTACCAGGTGCCGAGTTTGTGGGTGGCCCACTGCCGGTAGCGGCTGCGCGGGGTGTCCCGGACCGGGCCAGCCTGAAGGTGTGAGAAGTCCCGGTCGAAGCAGGACTCCCAGCGCCGCCACCGCTCGGTGTGATCACCCGTCAGGTCGGTGACGTCCTCGGTGCTGGTGCAGAAGCAGGTCGGGCACACCATCGTGCAGTTGCCGCAGGTCAGGCAGCGTGCCGCGACATCGTCCCAGCGCTCGGCCGTGAGGGTCTCGCGCATCAGGACCTGCAGGTTCACCAGCGGCATGGTGCGGCCCATCCGGTCCGCCGCCTCGGCGACCCGCTCGCGCGCGGCGCTTCGGGTGGCGGTGTCGGCGGCGCGGCGCGGCAGCTCCGCCAGGACCGACTCGCCCTGCTCGCTCCCGGCCCGTACCAGGAAGCGGTGGCCTTCGGCGTCGAGCACCTCGGTCAGCGCCAGGTCGTAGCCGGGTCCCACGGCCGGCCCGGTCCCCATGGACACGCAGAAGCAGGTGGCGCCCGGTTCGGTGCACTCCACCGCCACCAGGAAGGCCCGCTCGCGCCGACCGCGGTAGGCCTGATCGGTGTACATCCCGCCGGTCAGCACCCGGTCCTGGATCGTGATGGCCCGCAGGTCGCAGGGGCGCACCCCGAGGAACGCGTACGACGGCTGCGGTGTCCGGTCCTCCGTCACCGTCAACTGTCCGTCGGCACCTCGGTCGGCCGTCCACTGCCGCTCGCGCGGCGGATACAGGAAGGTCTTCCAGGACTGCGGGCCCGCACTGTGCGCGAACGCGGCGCCGTCCTCGCGTGCCCGCAGCCGGTACCGCCCTGCATCCAGCTCGACGCCCCAGCCGTACGGGAGTTCGTCGCCGCCGGAGATCTCGGCGAGGACGATCGCACCGTCGCGGACCGTCGGTCCCACGACCGTGCGGCCTCGGCCGGCGAGAACCGCGATCAGCGCGTCCAGCCCGTCCTTGTCGATGACCGCCGAGCCGTCCGCCATCGTCCACCTCCCGCACCGGTGCTGCCGCCCCCGCCAGTATGGGCACCGGCCTGCCATCGCACGTGCGACGGTGGCCCCGATGTGCTCCGGATGGCCGCGCCGTTGCCCCGAACGGGCCGCACCGGACCCCGCCTGCGACTGACGGGCACCACGGCCGGGGAGGGCCAAGCGCATGAAGCTCACCGCACGGACGGTCGTCATCGGTGTCGGCAACGAGTACCGCCACGATGACGGGGTGGGCTGGGCCGTGGTGAACCGGCTGGCGGAACGCGACGGACAGCGACCGCTGCCCGTCGGGACCGTCCTACGGGTGTGCGACGGTGACCCCGCCCGACTGATCACCCTGTGGGAGGCCGCCGACCTCGCCATCGTGGTGGACGCCGCACACGCGCACCCAGGGCATCCCGGTCGGGTGCACCGCCTGGAACTGGATGGCAGGCAGCTGCCCGCCTCCAGCGGCTCGACGAGTTCCCACGGCCTCGGACTCGGCGAAGCCGTCGAACTCGCCCGCGCGCTGGACCGCCTCCCGAGGCGGCTCGTCGTCTACGCCGTCGAGGGAACCGACACCAGCCTCGGGACCGGACTGTCGGCACCCGTCGCAGCCGCCGTGGAGCCCCTCACCGATCGGATCGCAGCGGCCTTACGTCAGCCGCCACCACCGGCCGATTGGCGAACGTGCTCGGCCACCCGAACCCACTGAGACGGCGATCCCGACGCTCGCATCAGGCGGGTGGTCGCCGAAGGACGACGATCGGCGTGCGCGGCTCGCTGTCCCGTGAGCACGATGGACCGGGACCCACCGCTGTGAACGGCGACCCGACACTGGAGGCAGGCAGTGGGCAAGCTGGTGATCGCCGGATTCGACGGATCGGACGCGAGCCGGGCGGCCGTCGCGTGGGCCGCGCGAGAGGCACCCCGGCGCGAGCTTCCGTTGGAAATACTCCAGGCATGGCCGTGGGGACCGGGTAGGCCCCTGGGCACCGGGCAGGCCGAGCGCTGGGGACGTGAGCAACTGGCCGCGCAGGCGGACGCGATCCGATCCCGCTTCCCCGGCTTGGAGGTGCGCGCGACGCACGTGCCGGGCGACGCGGTCGGCGTGCTTGAGGCCGCCTCGGACCGGGCCGCGGTCCTGGTGCTCGGCGCGCGCGGGCTCGGCGCGCTGCGCGGCTTCCTGGTCGGTTCGGTGAGCCAGCAGGTCCTGGGCAGCGCCACGTGCCCTGTCGTCCTGGTGCGTGCGCCGTCCGACCTGACGGACGGGCCGAGGTCGGACGGCAATGCGGAACGGGGCCTGGTCGTGGGCCTGGACCTCGCGCACCCGTGCCAGGAGGTACTGGCTTTCGCCTTCGAGACAGCCGCCTTGCGCGGAACGCCGCTGACCGTGGTCCACGCCTGGGGACCGCCGGCCGGTACCGAGTACATGCACTTCGGCGCGATCGGCGGCCTCGAGGACGAACTGGCCGAGCCCGAACGACGGGCGCTGGAGGAGGCGGTGATGCCCTGGCTGGAGCGGTACCCCGACCTGGCGGCAGCGACCGCGCTGCTGCGCGGTCACGCCGGACTCACCCTGGTGGACGCCGCGGCAACAGCCGAACTGCTGGTGATCGGCGCGCGCCACCGTCGCAGCCCCGTGGGGGCGCACCTCGGACCAGTGGCGCACGCGGTGATCCACCATGTGCGCTGCCCGGTCGCCGTGGTGCCGTATCACTGAGCCGGACCGGGTATCAGCCGATAGACAGCGAGGACATGGCCAGTTCGGCCTCCTTGCCGGTGAGCCGCGCTTTGCCCCAGCTCACGGCGTCCTCGCTCCCCAGCACGTGTCTCGGGGGCCACGGCCATGCCTGGACGAGTGCCAGTGGTAGGCCGCGGCACACAGCCTCGCGGGCGGCCCAGTCCGCGGCGGCCGCGCTCTCGGGGGATCCGTCGAATCCGACGACGATCGGTCCTTCCACGGTGTCCTCCCGCTGTACTGGCGATGCCGAGCGCACGGGCTGCGGCAAGGCTGTGCCGAGCTGATTCCCAACTGTCTGCGCGCTCACTTCGACCGTCTCATGGGGAGCCGCGGCTCGCGCCTGCTGTTCGCAGAACCGCACCTCCGGTCCGACGCTCTACGCTCCTGACCAGCGAGGTCGGGCAGGGGAGGGATCACAAGGCCCCGGCCCACCAGGTCGCGGAGCCGGGCCACGACTTCCGCCGGCGGCAGGTCGACCGCGTGGTGGATCGCGGGAGCCTCCCGCCGACGGCCGGAGGTCCGCCCCACCTGCAAGACCCGGGACTGCCCGGCACGGGGGCGCGGCAAGGGCCCGACGCCCGCCCCGGACCATCGCACTGGACGGCGATGGGGAGCAGCATGGACATGAGACGCACGCGCCTGCCGAACCAAAGGGGCGTCCCGGCAGTGGAAGGATGATCGATCATGGTTGAGCCGGCCCTCACCCTCGATCAGCTGCGGCTGCTGGCCACGGCCGCGGGCGCGGCACCGTCGGTGCACAACAGTCAGCCTTGGCGCCTGCGGCCCAGCCCGGACGCACGGGGGATGCTCGTCTTCGGTGATCCTCATCGGGCCGTCGCGATCGCCGACCCACTGGGCCGGGCCCTGCATGTGTCCGTCGGGGCCGCCGTGTTCAACCTGCGGGTCGCCGCCGCACGGCTCGGCCGGGCGGCAGCGGTACGACTCCTCCCCGACCCGTCCGACAAGCACCTGCTCGCCGAGATCGACCTCGGCGAGCCCGCCGCCCGGCACTCCTTCGGACACCGCCTCTACCCCGCGATCCAGGATCGTCATTCCAGCCGCCAGCCGTTCGCCAACCGCGACATCCCCGAGGCTGTCCTCGGCGAGCTGATCGAAGCCGCCCGCGAGGAGGGCGTGCTGTTCTCCCCGTTGGAGGAGGATGGTGTGCTGCGCGTCCTCACGGTAACCGCCGAGGCCGAGCGGCGGACCGCCGTCGACCTGGCCCGCCAAGCGGAGACCCGCAGCTGGCTGCACCTGGAGGCCCCGGCCTCCGACGGTATCCCGGCCGCCGCGCTGGGCCCGCAGGACCGTGACGCCCGGGTCCCGATGCGCGACTTCACAGCCGGCCGCCCCGACGCCCCCAGCCCCGTCCCGCGGCACTTCGAGCCGCTGCCGCAGCTGTGCCTGCTGAGCACCCGCACCGACCAGCCCGAGGACTGGCTGCGCACCGGACAGGCACTGGAGCACGTCTGGCTGCTCGCCACCGTCCACGGCCTGCGCGCCTCCGTGCTGCACCAGGCCGTGGAATGGCCCGAGACCCGCTGGCGCCTGCGCGACCCCGAAAGCCCGCCCGACCACGTCCAACTAGCGCTGCGGCTCGGTTACGGCCCACCCGGACCGGCCACCCCGCGCCGCCCGGTCGAGGAGATCCTCGACCTGACCGACCATCACGACACCGTGGGGTTCGGCGAGTCGTCGGCCTGACCGGGCCTGCGCCGGGCCCGCCCCCGATCAGGTAGCGGCGCGTTTGTCGACACCCCAGATGATGAACGGGTACGGCAGCGGCAGGAGTTGCGGAGGAGGTAGCCGTGATGCCGCTGCCGCGCTCCGCCATCCTTCCTGCCGTCCGGCGTCCGCCATCAGCCATCCGCCCGGCCATGTTGCCGACGATGGTGACTTCCAGCCCGTCGAGGATCCAGACCGTGTCGAGGCCGATGACGATCCGCCAGTGCCAGCGCGACCAGGGCAGCCGGTCCAGGCGGGCCGGGATGTCGGTGCGGATGACGCTCGGTTGCTGTTGCTGACCCATGGTCACATCGTGCCCGGGGCAGTGGCGGTGGGCGGGCAGACACGGCGACGTACTCGCCCGAGCGCGGGCGAGTACGCGGGCGCGTGGCAGGGTGGCCGGGCCAGACATGGGGGCGCTCAGGATTTTTGAGCGCCCCCATCGCGCGTTGCGCGCTGGTGGCCGCGCATGCTGCTCACATGCCGGGGCGGCCGGTTGCGGAGGACACGGTGCCGCCACATGACCGCAACGGGAGGATAGAAATCCGGTCAGTGCGACCCAGTCGCCGGATGAGAAACTCCTGGCACGCCTGTGTCTCGACAGTATTCGTGTGGCGATCCTTCAAGCTGACCACTGTTCCCGGCACGGCTGCCGAGGCCGGCCTACGGCGACGGTCCTGACCTAGCGGAACCGGTCGATCAAGCCCACCCGAGCGCACACGGAGCGATGGTGGACGGGCACTCCTGGTAACCGATGCGCGCGGCTCGCTTCTCCGTCCGCGAACCGAAAGCAGATTCGGCCATTGCTCGGGATCCGGTGGCCGAGGCCCGTCGCGGCAGAGCATGCTCTCCCATGACGCCAGCCGGTCCCGGTGGAGGAGTTCGGCTCAAGCGGTTTCTGACGTTGCGTCACTTGCCTTTAGCCAGACCCTGCTTGGGACGCCCATGGGCACCAGCAAGCGGGGCCGCCGTCTCGATATGTGGGGGCTGGGATGGACACCCGGTACGAGGTGCACTCGTTCGCCGACCCGCTCTTCTACGACTCCCCGGTGCGCTGGGGGGCCGCGGAGGAGTTCACCGCGAGCGTCGAACCGGCGCCGAGCGGCTGGGTGCGCGGCGAACGGGGCATCTGGGTCATGCTCCATCCGGTCGGCCGGCGCCTTCCCGAGCAGGGCTGGAAGGTCCACGTCTCGGCCACCCTGGAGAACGCCGGGCAGGTGCTGGACACGGTGCGCGAGTACTGCCTGGGCGAGCGGCTGCCGTTCAAGTTCCTGCGCGGCCTCCCGGTCGTCCAGTTGCAGAACGCCAAGTACGCGGCGCGCTCCGCCAGCGGCAAGTTCTGCACCCTCTATCCCGTCGACGACGAGCAGTTGGCGCGCTGCCTGGCCGAGCTCGGCGCGGCCCTGGACGGCGAGCCCGGCCCGTACATCCTCAGCGACCTGCGCTGGCGCCGGGGCCCGTTGTACCTGCGGTACGGCGCCTTCACCGAGCGCTGGCTGCGCGACGCCGACGGCATCCCCCAACTCGCCTTCACCGACCCCGAAGGCACTCTGGTCCCGGACGTCCGGGCACCAGTCTTCGAGGTGCCCGACTGGGCGCCGGTCCCCGAGGTGCTGCGCGACGCACTGGCCGAGCGGAAGGCTGCCCGCGGCGGCGGCACGGACAAGCTGCCCTACCAGGTGGAACGGGCCCTGCACTTCTCCAACGCGGGCGGTATCTACCTGGCCCGCGATCCGGAGTCCGGCCGGCAGGTGGTGCTCAAGGAGGGCCGCCCGCACGCGGGCCTGGACCAGCGCGGCGCCGATGCACCGACCCGGCTGCGGCACGAAGCCCGGATGCTCGAACTGCTCAGCGGGGTAGCGCAGGTGCCGACGCTGCTGGGCCGATTCACCGCCTGGGAGCACGAGTTCCTGGCCCAGGAGTACGTCGAGGGCGAGACCCTCAACGCCTGGCTGACCCGCCACTACCCGCTGATCCATCCGGACCCGAGCGAGGCCGAGGTGGCCGAGTACGCCGCCGACGCCCTCGCGCTGCTGGACCGGATCGAGGCCGGAGTCGCCGCCCTGCACCAGCGCGGTGTGGTCTTCGGCGATCTGCACCCGCACAACATCATGGTCCGCCCGAACGGCGACATCGTCTTCATCGACTTCGAACTCGCCAGCCCGATAAACGAGTTCATACAGCCGGCACTTGGCGCGGCAGGCTTCGCGGTGCCCGGCCTGACCGGCTTCGAGGTCGACCTGCGGGCGCTGGCCGCGCTGCGGCTCTGGTTCTTCCTGCCGCTTCAGCAGCTGCTGGCCCTCGATCCGGGCAAGGCGGGCGAGCTGGCCGATGCCGCCGCGAAGCGGTTCGCCCTCCCGGCCGGGTTCGCCGAGCGGGCGCGCCGGGAGCTGGCGCCTCCTTCCAACGCCCGGACCACCCCGGCCGGCTCGGAGGCCGAACGGGCCAGGCTCACCGCCCTGTTGTCGGCACCGGCCGCCGACTGGCCGGCCCTGCGCGACTCGCTGGCCCGGGGCATCATGGCTGCCGCCACCCCGGAGCGGGAGGACCGGCTGTTCCCCGGTGACATCGCCCAGTTCTCGGTGGACGCCCTCGGGCTGGCGTACGGCGCGGCCGGCGTGCTGTACGCACTGCACAGCACCGGTGCGCCGGTCGACCCGGACCACGTGCGCTGGCTGGTGGAGGCCGAACGGCGCCGCAGCCCGCGCCCGGGGCTGTGGACCGGCAGCCACGGTGTGGCCGTGGTTCTGGACCTGCTGGGCG
Source organism: Kitasatospora sp. GP30 (assembly GCF_029892145.1). Lineage (NCBI taxonomy): Bacteria > Bacillati > Actinomycetota > Actinomycetes > Kitasatosporales > Streptomycetaceae > Kitasatospora > Kitasatospora sp. GP30. Next base: position 1,123 of record NZ_JARZAH010000034.1, on the reverse strand, counting down.
AACGGCACACCGCCCGGCAGCTCATCGACCAGCTGGCCGAACTGCCGCTCGACGACCAGGGCGAGGACCTGGTGGCCGGGCTGGCGGGTACCGTGCTGACCCTGCTGCACTTCGCCGCCGATCGCCCAGAACTGCTCGACCTCGCCAGGTCCGCCGGCAGCCTGCTGGCCGAGCGGCAGGAGAAGGGCGAGCCGAGTCCGACCGCCCCGATCGGGCTGCTGCGCGGCGGCAGCGGGCAGGCCCTGGCCCTGCTGCGACTGTTCGAACGCACCGGCGACGAGCACCTGTTGGACTGCGCGGAGCGCGCCCTCGACCACGACCTCGCGCGCTGTGCGACCGTCTCGGACGGCACCCTCCAGGTGCGCGACAAGGCCCGGGTACTGCCTTATCTGGAGAAGGGCGGCACCGGAATCGGCCTGGCGTTGGAGGAGTTGCTGACTCACCGGCCCGGCTCACCCCTGGCGGCCTCCGCCGGGCCGATCCGGCGTTCCGCCGAGCCGGAGTTCATCATCCAGCCCAGCCTGTTCAACGGCCGGGCCGGGCTGATCCTCTACCTCGCGGACCAGCGCCGCCGCCACCCCGAGCTCGCCCTGGACGGGCTGATCGACAGCCACCGTCGGTCGCTGGCCTGGCACTTGATTCCTTATCGGTCCGAACTGGCCTTTCCTGGCGAGCAGTTGTTGAGGCTCTCGACGGATCTGGCCACCGGCTCGGCGGGCGTGCTGCTCGCCCTGGGTGCCGCTCTCGCCGGCACTGGTGGCCTGCCGCTCACCGGCCCGCTGCGACCGCACTGACTTCCCTCCTCCGGGCACGCCCGACGTGCCCCCACCGACCCCCGGCCGCCGTGGCCGGGACCACCACCCCCGAAAGGAACACCATCATGGAGATCCTGGAGCTGCAGGCCCTGGAGACCCCGGCCGAGGAGACCGACGCCAACGACATGAGCAGCACCCTGAGCGTCATCAACTGCGGCGCCAGCACCGTGAGCACCCTGCTCTGCCTCTGACGCACCCCCGGTGGCCCCGCCGCGCCCCCCCCCCGGGCCGGCCCCCCGCGTTGGCGCCCCCGGGGCGGTCGCGGGGGGCCGGCGCCAGGCTGTGGAGAACCGGCATGAAACCGGCGG